>JAQSXG010000343.1 GCA_029256785.1 Neobacillus sp. | reverse complement strand
TCCCTCTGCCTTTACAAAAGATAAATCTGAAATAATACGCTTTACCTTATCGTTAAACGATGATTTTGAGAAGTAGGTTTCATAAGTCTTTCTCGCTCTAACACGCATATCATCCAGAGTATTGTGATTTTCCAGAACAAATCGGATCTGATCAGCTAGGAGGAGTGGATCATTATTTGCATAAGTCAATCCACCCCCAATCTTGTTGATCAACTCAGCAGATCCAGTATTCTCTGAGCAGATTATCAACTTTGACATCAGCATGGCTTCCGTAACAAAGACGGGCATCGGATCATCGCGCGAACTACAAATGACACAATCCAACTGATTATAAATCGATATTAATTCTTTCCTGCTAACTTCAGGAATATATTTTATATTGTTTGGATATTTATCGCACAAATTCATAATTAAACCGAATATTTTAGAATCATACTTTTGCCCTACGAACAGAAACTTGCAGCGGTCAATTTCACTCGCCTCCAGTTCCATAACAGCCTGTGCTAAAATATCGTGCCCTTTGCGAGGATCCTGCATACCAATCACAGCAAACAATACTTTCCCGTTTAAACTACCAAGTGGATATTTATCCACTTGTTTTGCCATATCGGCATAGTCCGGGACATAATACAAGAAATCCTCTGCACTGTACATTGGGTAATAGTTTAATAAACGAGTCCTGGCATATTCGCCACCACAGTAAATATTTACATTTCGGGGCAACGGAACCGGCAAGCATTTGCCAAATCCGCCCTCATTATATGACGCATCGCTGTCATGAATCCACCACATGACCGGAGTTGTAGAGTCCGCCAACTGATTTACCGCGCGGAACGTAACAACAGTGTTTAGTATTATAAGATCAAAGCAAGAAGCATGATTATTCAAAAAATCTGTCGCATATATACCATTATAGATGATAACTGGGATGTCATCATTCAAAATCTCCTCACGCATCTTTCCATCAAAGGGTGACAGAACAATGGGACAATTTCCTTGTTCTGTCAAGCTTTGTGCCAGATAATGCAGTGCAATAGGAGCACCTGTCAGTGATAATTCATGAGAAATCAGCAAGACCTTTTTCCCTGCGGTATTAGCATCATATTTCTCCAGCATCTTACCGCCGTAAATTGCGTCGCCTTCATCCATAATATAATTATTGAAGTCTCGGCCCAGTGTTGTAAGTAAATTATTCGTTGTCCTAAACGGTTCTTCGGCGTCTATAGCATGCATCATATACGATGAAACGAGCTGCTCAACATTAGCACAAAAAGTATACTCAGAAAAATATTGCTCATACGTAGCTCGCGCTCGTACACGCATGGCATCAAATTCATCTTTCTTTTCCAGAACGCGGTTAATACAACCCGCTAGAAGCATCGGGTCGTTATCGTTATATATCAGGCCACTGTTCATCTCTTTTAACAATGCAGCCGAACCAGTATGTTCCGAGCAAATTACAAGTTTAGAAAGCATGAGCGCTTCGGTGACTACAATCGGCATGGGATCGTCTTTCGATGCGCAAATCAGGCAATCCATTTGCATATAAAGTATACGGATCACACTTTTTCCCAACAAATACGAACAAACACCGCTCCACTTGTTCCCGCCGCATGCTCAGTATCGCATCCACTACCACATCTTGGCCCTTACGCTTTTCTTGGGTTCCCACAATAGCAAAAATCGTCTTTTTTTCAGCAAGATTCAGCTCTATAATAGCTTTCATATGCATTTCTTCAGCATAATCTGCCACACAATATAACAACTGGTTAGTTTTATATTTAGGGCGATACCTCAATAGCAATCTTTCTGCGTAACTGCCTCCGCAGTAGATATGAATATTATAAGGTAATATTGGCGGCAGCATTTTTATAGTATCGTCCGTATAAGACGCTTCCGCCTCATGTATCCACCATAATACCGGTAAATCTGCCTCGGTCAGCATCGCAATAATCGGATATCCAACTATGGTATTTACCACTATCAAATCGAACAATGGGGCATAACGAGAAACAAAATCCACAGAATAAAGGTTATTAATAACGATAACAGGAATCCCCTCCTCACAAGATGTTCCACACATGTTCCCATTCGATGGAGCAATGATGATTGGACGGTCACCATTTTTCTGCAGCGCTTTTGCAAAGTAGTGTAGTGCAACAGGCGCTCCAGTCAAGCTCAGTTCATGTCCAATCAGCAATATGCGCCTTCCATTGATATTATCTCTATCAAGTTCCTTTATCTTGTATTCTAAATATACAGTGCCTTGATATGCTTGCTGCGTAATAGCAACTATTTGTTCAAATGTAATAATACCATCGCCAAGCTTTTCGGCTTTCATCATCCTTGTTTTTCGTAAATGTGCTTTTACTTTATACAACGTTGACTTGACGCCATATGTCCTTAAAGAACGAATTGTTTTATGTCCCAAATTGCCAATCTTGGTTTTTTTTATGCTATCAAGAACAACCCGCAACGGAGCTGTCATTTTCCAACATTGGGAATTAACAACCACTGCATACGCCTCATTAACCTGTCTCAAATGCACTGCAGCTTCTAACCGAGTTTGCGAAAGCTGCGCATTCAGTTCTGCAGCCTGCTGGTCAGCCTGTTTAAAGCGTTCAAAAAGCGCAGTATTCGAGTTCTGGAGCTGACCGATTTGTTCTGATAATATGGCATTCTTATTACATATATCGCTTAACTCCTGACGGAGTTTTCCAAATTTCATCTCATATTCATCGAGGCGATTATTCCAATAAGCATCTATCTCGTCCTGTCCACATTGTCTACAAATACCTTCAATGGTCATAGTATTAATAGGCTTATCCTCCTTGGACAGGATCTCATACGACGGAGACATATGCATAAAAGTATCTGTTAAGTCATTTTTGTCAGACAGATTAACTGGATTAACCTCAATAGAAACATTTGAATTGACATTTGTTAGGGTAATATGACATGGAAAATTACAGGGATCAAATCGTAGTCTATACGATGTCTGTTCCTGGCCCAGTCTGATTTCAGTTGAAAAAGTGCCATCATCATGATAGTGGATTTCAGGAATTAATTTATCTTCTTCACGATATCCATTCCCTAAATCCAAGTATATGCATCCATACATATACTTGCTTGTTTTCATAAAATTTGATCGCTCACCTATGACTTCTTCAATGATAGAGTAAGTTCTATCGATAAGGTTCAAGGTACTAATCAGATTTATTTCTGCTTCGATTTCAATATAGGTTGCGCGTTCAAAATCTCCAATTATTTCATACATTGGATCAGCATTTAAAAACTCATCAAAATACCTATCCTCTGAATATTCGTTTATTGCATTTATCGGTTGAACTTTCTCTACTTGAGCATCCGTTATGATATTTAGGATTCTCACATTGCAAGGGGCTCCCTCGCTTGGATCAAAACGCAAAGATTTAATACCTTTGCTTATTTCAAATCTTTCTTTTATGCGATCTACAACCTCAACTATCCTGGTTTCCTTTTCCTGCTGATTATAGCCTTCTCCACTGTTAAAGTATAAGGTCACTGGAATTTGGATAGATTGGGTATTGAAGTCATTGGCAGAAATCACTGTATTTCCCGCATATTCAGATTTTTGAAGCTTAAAAACGAATTGATAGACGTCACCAAAATTCCTTCCATTAAACAGCTTCTCAATTTTTTTGTAGTCAGCATCAAAGAATTCTGCTTGTTCTGTGTTTTCAGCAGACGATACTATAGTATGAAATTCAACTAAAGCAAATCCTGCATCTTTATAGATTGTTTCCAAATCATTAAGTGCAAAAAATCTAATATGAGTTTCATCAAGTAACCCGACACTGGTATACTTAAATTTATTGAAATACAAATTAAGTAAGATTGAATTATGGGCAATGTTTGGCAAAGAAATTAAGATACTACCACTATCTTTTAAAACTCCCTTGCATTTCTCAACAATTTCCTGGGGATTATGGAGATGTTCTAGTACATCAGCAAAAATAATATAGTCATATTGGGCTTGGTTAAATTTCTTAAGCCAAACATAGTTTTCTATATTACCATCAAGATCACCAAGCAATGCATTATTGGCATATTGAGACGCTTCTTTTCCTGCTTCGTCATCAATCTCCACAATATCAACAATACAGTTCAAATTCTCCTTTAAATATTTGGTCATTCTGCCGTGTGCCGGTCCAAACTCCAAAATTTTTGATTTAGGTTCTATCATATTTATAATCATAGACAATGAATTAGGTGGATCAAAGATCAATTCAAAATCATATTTACTCATAGAGTATCTCCTCCTCCCCAGATATGTGGTATTACATATTTCCCTTCACCTTTATAACCTGAGCTTATCGTAATCTCTTTGATCATTTTTTTATATTGGATCGCCACCGTGGCGGTTTCTTCAAATAAAGCAACATCAAAGTAATAGTTCCCGCCCAAAGCTCTCAGTCCAAAAGGATACTCCAATTGAAATCTATTTCTTCCATATACCCATGGAATTGGTATGCGATCCAAAAGGGTATTAAGTCCACAGATATATTCATCGTCTATCCCAAACAAGGCAATCCCCAAAACAGGGTTTTTAACACTTTCATCGTAGACATCATAAATCACCTGTATCTTTACATATTCATCCATCCCTACTTCTGAAGGAGAGGAACCTTTTCTATCTAAGATTTTAAAATCAATGATTTCCGCAATCTGATTAATATTAGGGTTAAATGGAGCCAGTGTTTCTATTTCTTGTTCATCAGCTTTATCCTTATCCGAAGCATCCTCAATCTCGCCAAGTTTTAGGTAATTTAAATACTGGTCGGCTACACTATTAACATCTCCACTTTTTACAATATGGCCGTTATTAATCCATATAGCCTTAGAACAAAATCGCCTTACCGCATTAATATCATGAGACACAAATAAAACAGTTGCTCCGCCGCTCATCATCTGCTTCATTTGATTCATACATTTGATCTGAAACCTCAAGTCACCTACGGACAAAACCTCATCTACGATCAATATTTCAGGTTCGACATTGATAGCAACTGCGAAGGCAAGCCTGGTGAACATCCCACTGGAATACGTTTTAACCGGCTGAAACAAAAAATCACCGATGTCAGCAAATTTAGATATAGTTTCAACTTTGAGCATCATTTCTTCTTTCGAATATCCCATGATTGTTCCGGTTAAAAAAATATTTTCCATGCCGGTCATTTCAGGATTAAACCCCGCTCCTAATTCTAATAATGCTGATATTTTTCCTTTTATAGTGACATTGCCTGATGTTTGCGTTAACACTCCTGATAGAATTTTTAATAGCGTAGATTTTCCAGAGCCATTCTGACCGATTATTCCAATTGTCTCCCCTTTTTTTATTTCAAAGGAAATATTATTTAACGCATAAAAATCACTATGGTATTTTTTTCTGGTTAAACTTAGTGCTTCTATCAATCTATCAGCTTTTTTCTCAAATATGGGATAGATTTTAGTTAAGTTATTAACTTGGATAGCTATATCACTCATTTTGAATCCCCTGCAATACATAACGTTAATTTAAATCTTATAATACATCCGCAAAATGTGGTCTCAATTTTTGAAACACAATTGCTCCGGATATAAAGCAGATCGCTGTAATAACCCAAAAATAAATATTTGTATTCCCTCTTTGCCAGAACCAAATTCCATCGATGAAACAGTCCCGATATCCGCGAGTAATATAAAACATGGGGTTTAATTTCATAAACATTAGTATTTTAGGTGAAATTCCTTCTGCCGACCAAAAGATCGGAGTTATCCAGAATCCGATTTGCAGTAAAACTCCGATAAATTGAGTCAAATCTTTCAAAAATGGCGCCAGCGAAGACAGTAACCACGACAGCCCGGTTAACAATATGATTGTCGCCCCACAATAATAAATGACTTGTAAATATTGCACTTTAAATGGCTGTCCATAAATTGAAAACATCACGACTATAAAGCAAATAAAAAATAGATGAATGAATAAAGCTGACAAAATCTTTACAGTAGGGAGTACACTGACTCGAAATTTTACTTTCTTGACAAGATAGCTATATTCATACATCGTGTTCGTCGATGTACTTATGGCATCTGAAAAAAAACTCCAAGATAGAAAAGCTGGGATAAACCATAAAATAAAAGGGACATCGTTAATCGGTGCACTTTTAAAGCCTACTTCAAAAACAAACCAGAATACCAAAATGGTCACTAATGGCTGAATGATTGTCCAGAAAATTCCTAAATAGGATCCGGCAAACCTCGACTTTAAATCATTTCTAGCCAGACTAAAAATTAATTCTTTACTTTTTAATAAATCAAATATAAAAGATCTAAATCCCTTTAAAAAATTAAACATATAATTCCTCTATATACCTCTTCACCGCATCCTGCCACTCCGGAAGTCTCGTAAACCCTGCCTCATCCAAACTCCGCTTGCTCAGCCGAGAATTCTTCGGTCTTAACGCTTTAGTGTGATATTCTTCTGTTGTAATATAGTTCACCTTTGTACTGCGTCCTGCGGCTCTGAAAGCCTCTTCAGCTAATTCAGCCCAACTGCAGGTCCCCTCGTTGGTAGCGTGATACGTCCCATATTTATCTGTAACCACCATGTCACACAAAAGTGGCGCCAGATCGGCGGTATAAGTCGGTGAGCCGATTTGGTCAGCCACCACGCTGACTTCCTCACGGGTTTCGGATAATTTTAACATCGTCTTAATAAAATTATTGCCATTTATTCCGAAAACCCACGAAATTCGCACGATAAAATATTGATTCAAAAGATCTTTTACAGCAAGTTCTCCATCCAGCTTTGTCTGACCATAGACGCCAAGAGGTTCTGTTGCGTCGTTGGTTTCGTAAAAAGCTTCCCCGTTCCCCGGGAACACATAGTCTGTGCTAATATAAATCATTTTCGCCTTAATATCTCGGCAAGCTCTGGCGATATTTCGTGATCCTTCCGAGTTTACCGCCCTGCATAGCTCTAGATTTTCTTCGGCCTTGTCCACTG
>JAQSXG010000342.1 GCA_029256785.1 Neobacillus sp. | reverse complement strand
TGTGGCAAAGATTGATTCGCTATATGATCCCACTATCTCTATTATTGTCGGAATTTCCTTTTTCTTAGCGATTGCATTTGGTGCTAAATTTGTAATGTCTGGGGAGTTAACCATCGGTGAGTTAATCTCATTTACGACCTATTTAGGCTTATTAATCTGGCCAATGCTCGCATTTGGCTGGTTATTTAATATCGTTGAACGTGGTCGGGCTTCTTATGACAGAGTTGCAGCATTATTGCGTGAAAATGTAGATATTACGGACAAAGGCGATGCCTTGGATGTGGTTCCAAGCGGAGATATTCAATTTGAAATTACTGACTTCACCTACCCAGGTGAAAGAATACCAACACTAAAAAATATTTCTTTTCAGCTAAATAGAGGAGAGACATTGGGGATAGTCGGTAAAACAGGTGCGGGTAAGACAACCTTTTTGAAATTGTTAATTCGTGAGTTCGAAAATAATAATGGTGAGATTACCTTTGGAGGTAAACCACTTCAAGAATACAAGCTAGAAAAATTGCGTGAGGCCATCGGGTATGTACCCCAGGACCATTTTTTATTTTCTGCAACTGTTGGTGAAAATATTGCTTTTACCAATCCAAACGCTTCAAATAAGGAAATCTATGAAGCAGCTAAACTAGCATGTATACACGATGATATTCTTCAGTTTACTGACGGATACGAAACGGTAGTAGGTGAACGTGGGGTTTCATTGTCCGGAGGTCAGAAACAGCGTATTTCAATTGCACGCTCATTATTGATGAATCCAGAAGTATTGGTTCTCGATGATTCATTATCCGCTGTTGACGCGAAAACAGAAGAGACCATTCTTTCTGCATTAAAGGAGAATCGGGAAGGGAAAACAACGATTATTACCTCGCACCGACTCAGTGCCATTCAACATGCCAATTTGATCCTGGTACTTGATGAAGGTGAAATAATTGAAAGAGGGACACATGAGGAATTGATGGCAACAGGTGGATGGTACAAAGAAATGTATTTACGCCAACAGCTTGAGGATATAGTGGAACATGGAGGAAATTAACATGGAAAAGACACAAGAGTTGACGGAAAAGGAGCAAAAAAAGGTCTTATTTCGTCTTCTTTCTTACACAAAGCCGCATAAAAAAACGCTCACATGCGCGTTTATCCTCCTACTGCTTACGACTGTAGGAGATATTGTTGGTCCTATTCTAGTCAAGATTTTTATTGATGATTATTTAACTACTGGAAATATGGTATTTCAGCCGATATTAATTTTAGGTGCATCATATATGGGGATACAAATTGTGAAAGCGGTTGTTATGTTTTTTCAACTTGTGAAATTCCAGGAAGTTGCTTTAAAAATCATTCAACAACTTAGGATTGATGTTTTTTCAAAAGTTCAGTCACTTGGGTTGAGGTATTTTGATCAAACACCTGCAGGAAGTATTGTTTCAAGAGTGACGAATGATACCGAAGCCATTAAGGATATGTTTGTTACCGTCTTGGCAACATTTATCCAAAGCGGTTTTTTACTTGCAGGTATTTTTATCGCGATGTTCATATTGGATGTCAAGCTTGCACTATTTTGCCTCATCCTCCTGCCACTAATATTAATTGTGATGAGTCTTTACCGAAAACTCAGTTCAAAGTTTTATTTAGATATGCGTGAGAGATTGAGTCAGTTGAATGCAAAACTAAGTGAATCCCTCCAGGGTATGAGCATTATTCAAGTTTTTCGCCAAGAAAAAAGACTACGTAAAGAGTTTGAAGATATAAATGAAAAACACTACAACGCAGGGATGAAAAATATTAAGATTGACGGTTTATTACTAAGACCTGCAGTTGACCTAATCTCCATTTTGGGGTTAATTATCGTGTTGAATTATTTCGGTTTAACTTCGTTTGAAACATCCGTTGAAATCGGTGTATTATACGCCTTTATAAATTATTTGGACCGCTTCTTTGAACCGGTGAACAATATGATGATGCGCCTTTCTTTGTATCAGCAAGCAATTGTCGCTGGCGCCCGGGTATTTAGGCTTTTAGATACCAATGAGCTAGCTCCTGCCCAAAATGAAGATACAACAAATTCAATTCAAGAAGGGAAGATTGAATTTAAAAACTTAACGTTTTCATATGACGGAAAACGTGATGTTCTAAAAAATATTAGCTTTACAGCTAATCCAGGAGAGACAGTAGCACTTGTTGGTCATACAGGCAGCGGAAAAAGTTCTATTATTAATCTACTGATGCGATTTTATGAGTACGAAAACGGAGATATCGTGATAGATGGTGAATCGATTCGACATTTTTCTAAGGATGAATTACGAGACAAAATGGGGCTTGTTTTACAAGATCCGTTCTTGTTTTACGGGACAATTAAAGACAATATTCGTTTGCATAATGAAGAATTATCAGATGAACAAGTTGTCGATGCAGCAAGATTTGTCCAAGCACATACCTTTATTGAAAAGCTGGATGATGCGTATGACCATAAAGTAGTTGAGAGAGGCTCTACTTTTTCTAGTGGGCAACGACAATTAATTGCTTTTGCAAGAACAATTGCCTCTAATCCAAAAATTCTAGTTCTTGATGAAGCAACGGCTAATATTGATACAGAAACAGAAGAAGCTATCCAAACAGCACTTGCGAAGATGAGAAGAGGGAGAACGACAATTGCAATTGCACATCGGCTCTCAACGATCCAAGATGCTAACTTAATCCTCGTTTTACACAATGGAGAAATTGTTGAGAGGGGAACACATCAGGAGTTACTTGCTTTAGGAGGCCTATATCATAAAATGTTCCTTCTTCAAAATGGGGCCGTAGAGCGTCTGGAAGATGTAGTAAATTAATCAATAGAATAATAGGAAAAAGCCTGGTAATTTACCAGGCTTTTTATTATAAGGTTAATAATTTTTAGCTTGCAGAATGTACTTTTTTTATATATCTTCTATTATATTCATTTAAGAGATGGTCTAGCTCTTGACTGTAGCGAATGGCGATGGAGGAAGTCAAGCCGTTGGTGACCGCGACTTGAATAAGTTCAGCGCGCTTGTTTTCTATTAATGCTATTAACTCTTGTTTAATCACAGCCGAGGTCCTTTCCGGAGTATCTCCAATGATAAATGACAATGATAGGAAATTACCTACCAATGTTTTACTAGTATAACCTATGATGGGAATAAATTCAAAGAGATTTGTAAAATAATAACCATATTTTTAAACTAGTTATTTGGAAATTTGTTAAATTATTGAAGTATCATTGAACAATTTCTTAGCGTCACAGAATATTCATGTTAAACATTATCATTTGGACTAATGTTTTGTTAAAATGTAGAGGTATCGACTACATTGGGAGTGTTAATATGACAGATGTAAATATATTTCTTGCCTTAGGTGCTGGATTTCTAAGTTTTATCTCACCATGCTGTTTGCCGCTTTACCCGGCGTTTTTATCGTACATTACAGGGATGTCTGTCGGAGAATTGAAAACGGATAACGCCATGCTCCAAAAACGAAGTCTTCTACATACAATCTTTTTTCTAATTGGATTTTCTGCGATCTTTATCGCTATTGGATTTGGAACTTCGTTTGTCGGCAGCTTTTTCCTTGAATACAAAGATTTAATTCGTCAGCTTGGTGGAATCTTTATCGTAATTTTTGGTTTAATGATTGTTGGCATCTTTAATCCAGCATTTTTAATGAAAGATCGTCGCCTAGAATTTAAAAATCGCCCTTCAGGCTTTATTGGTTCTACACTGATCGGTATGGCATTTGCTGCTGGTTGGACACCTTGTACGGGCCCTATCCTTACATCCGTCATCCTTCTTGCAGCCTCTAATCCTGGTTCAGGTGTATTATATATGGTTGCTTATTCACTCGGTTTCGCCATCCCATTTTTAATTCTATCGTTCTTTGTTGGAAGGATGAAGTGGATTCGTACTCACAGTGGAAAGATTGTAAAAATCGGTGGTTATATCATGATAATCATGGGACTAGTGCTCTTCTTTGACTGGATGACTAAGATTATTACTATTTTCTCTGGATTATTTGGCGGCTTTACCGGTTTCTAATTCTATCCATTGCTAGCTATCGTTTGGTGTAGTATACTCCTTGCTAGGCGTTAGACTGATGTTTTATACTTTAACAACCATTAGATTAGGGGATGGATATCCTATGAACTTTGTAGTAATTTCCTCAATTGGAGCAGTTTTTATGGGTATTTTTGCCCTATTCGTCCGGATGAAAGCGGCAAAAAAACCTACAAATGCAGTAAAGATTATTATGCCGCCTGTCTTTATGTCAAGTGGTGGATTAATGTATATTGTCCCACAATTTAGATTATCGTTATTGGAGGTTTCGGAAGTAGTAGCCCTTGGGATGCTATTTTCAATATTACTGATTAAAACATCTAAATTTGAAATTCGCGAGAATGAAATCTACTTAAAACGGTCAAGGGCATTTATTTATATTTTGGTAGGATTACTAATAGTCAGACTAGGATTGAAATCCGTCTTAAGTACAACCATTGATTTTGGGGAGCTAAGTGGAATGTTCTTCCTGCTAGCATTTAGTATGATTGTTCCGTGGCGCATTGCGATGTATCTAGATTTTAAGAAACTAAATAGACAGCTTAAAAGCGCAAAGTCTTCATAAAGAAAAAACACTGATTCTTTTTAGAATTAGTGATTTTTTGTAAAATAAAAACCGTCTACTAAGACGGTTTAAAATAGATGCTCGTAAGGAGCCACCTCAATTTGTTTTTCAAAGAGTTTTTTTCGTAAAAATTTATGATCTCTCTTTGGTGTTGCTTGAATATATCCGCGAATTACAAGGTCCTCGGTAATTTTAGAAGCTTTTTCTTGTAGTGCAATTTCACCAATTTTCCCAGCAATTTTATGTCTAGCAACATCACGAAAAAGTTCTGGTACAGGGCTAACTAAATCTTCGAGCAATGCTTTTTCTAAGTCATTCCAGAGATGGCGCGATTCATTAACATAATGCATTTCCCAATCCATGACGGATTTACCATCATCCTTTGGTAGTTTCTTTAAAAATTTCCGGAACATAAAGAAACCGCCGATAGCCATAGTAGAAGATAAAATAACTACCCAAAATAATATAAACCACAAAAACCAACCTGAAAGTTGCATATCATTCACCTACAAAAAATCTATTTTTCACCTTATTATAGTCTGTTATTAGGATTGATGACAAGTAATCGTACCAATATTTGAAAAAATATACATGCAAAGTAAATAACTGTAGGTGAATAAAATAATTGTCGAAAAAATGACAGATGTTCTAACTCTCTTGATTATTACTATATTCCATTGTATTATGGTTACAAATGATAGGTAACCTTTTTTCGAACTAACCTGCATTTATTTTCTTTTCTACGGGGCTGAATGGGGTACTGGTGTCCTCCACAGTCTTCAAAACTGCTTGTGACCTGCGTGCCAGGTCAGGTGGGTTCGATTCCCACACAGTCCCGCCAAA
>JAQSXG010000341.1 GCA_029256785.1 Neobacillus sp. | reverse complement strand
TAGTGCCATTACTGCCATGCCGGCAATGAGTCCGTAGATGGGTAGATGGGTTTCATCATATCTTTTGGCAGCAGGCAATAATTCGTCTAAAGAGATGAATACCATGATCCCGGCTACAGCAGCGAAGATGACGCCAAACATTACATCGTTTAGGTAAGGCATTAAGAATAGGTAGGCAACGAGTGCACCGATTGGTTCTGATAGCCCAGACAAGAATGATAGTTTAAAAGCCTTCTTCTTATCCCCTGTTGCAAAGTAGACAGGAACGGAAACGGCAATTCCTTCTGGGATGTTATGGATGGCAATTGCAACAGCTATTGCTACCCCAAGGGCTGGATCTTGTAAAGCAGATGTGAAGGTAGCGATTCCTTCAGGAAAATTATGAATCCCGATGGCAAGCGCTGTGAATGTACCCATTTTCAATAGTGCCGGGTCTGTGGTTTTCGTGCCATTTTTCACAGGCAGTTTCATGTCTTCTACTATTTTTAATTCATGTGGGTTGGACTGCTTAGGGATAAATTTATCGATTAGTGCAATCAACATTATTCCGCCAAAAAATCCTCCCACGGTTACCCAATTACCAGATACATCACCTAACGCACCAACTAAAGCTACCTTTGCTTTTACAAAGATTTCAACCATCGATACGTAAATCATCACACCTGCTGAAAATCCAAGTGTAACAGAAAGAAATTTTGTATTGGTATGCGAGGTAAAAAATGCAAGAAGGCTTCCAATACCTGTTGCAAGCCCTGCAAATAATGTTAATCCTAACGCAAATAGTACATTTGCATCCATATTCACTTCTCCTTTATCTAAATAAATTATTTGTTGTCGATAATTTTTATAAAATTTTTAATATTATTATATATGCACGAACTCAGAAATGTTTCCTGTGAGAAACATTTTACACCTAACGAAACAAAAAAGCAGTAGTAAAGAATCAATATTATGATAAATATAAAAAAAACGTGAAAGTCCTTGTTCCACTCTGGACTTTCACGCTTTTTTTGTTTAAATTAATAATTTCCAAAAGTGTAGCCGCCGCCCGGATAGCCACCGCCTGGATAGCCGCCACCTGGATAGCCACCGCCCGGATAGCCGCCGCCTGGATAGCCGCCGCCCGGATAGCCACCGCCTGGATAGCCACCGCCCGGATAGCCACCGCCCGGATAGCCGCCGCCTGGATAGCCGCCGCCTGGATAGCCGCTGCCTGGATAACCACCGCCTGGATAGCCGCCGCCCGGATAGCCACCGCCCGGATAGCCGCCGCCCGGATAGCCGCCGCCTGGATAGCCGCCACCGAACCCACCAAGGTTAGACCCTAGATAACCTAAACCTAAACCAAGCAGACCTGCACCGACTGAACCTAAATCAAAATTTGATTGTGACCCATGATGCGGGTGACCGCCACCATGACCTCCGTGACCTCCATGCCAACCATGACTTCCGTGCCCACCCTGACCATGTTTACCTCCATGCTTCCCTTGACCATTCTGCCTATACGCATACGGATATAAATGTGGTTGATACATCAGTTCATCTCTCCTCTATATATAATTTAAACTGGTACACTCACATCCTATGTAAATCTGGGTATTCCTCTTGGGCAGAAAACAAAAAACAGAAAACAGAAAACAGTAGGTTTCATAAATTACACCAACTGTCCACCCCAGACGTACAAAATAGCTAATTTGTCCACGAGTGGTGCCTGTCACCCAAAACGGTCACCCTACGTCAAAAATACGTCTCAGGTCTTAGACTTGGTTACATTTATGGTCTATGGAAAGAAGGATTATTATGGTGTATTGTTGAAGTATAGAAATGTTATTGCCTTTCTTATTTCAAGTTATTTTTATATAGGTGAAACATCTTTTTCTTTCGTTCGTATGTATAGAAAGGATTTCTAAGTCAGGAGAGATTATTATGAATCCGTTTATTTCGTTTATTGTTCGATTGTTTACAGCTGTTCCATCGGCTTTTACGATTTTTCTCGTCAGCCTTTTTGGATTTGACCAGACCTTCCTTTTATCGTCCGTTTTTGCCATAACTGGAGGTGCCGTTGTTGACCGAGCTACTGCTGCAATCATGAAAAATCGCTTCCTTAAACAACACCAACTATCTAGAAAAGAATATCGATATATTAAAAAGAATTTAGATGAAGCGAAGCTTAAAATAAACCGTCTTAACAAATCATTGTTTTCCATTCGTGATCTTCAAACAGTAAAGCAAAGAATCGATGTTCTCCGTGTCGCAAGGAAAATACAGAGCCTAGCCAAAACGGAGCCGAGACGTTTTTATAAGGCGGAGAAGTTTTACTTTTCTCATTTAGATTCAGTTGTCGAGCTAACAGAAAAATATCGCTTTTTATCTGTTCAACCAAAGAAAAATCATGAAATTGATGTCTCGCTTTACGAAACACGCCAAACACTCACTGAGCTAACGAAGGCGTTAGAAGAGGACTTATACTACATGATTTCTGATGATATTGACCATTTAAATTTTGAAATTGACGTTGCCAAACATTCAATCAAAAAGCTTAATGATTCTAAAATAATTGAAGACGAAAGCAGGAGGCTAAAATGAGCGAAAATAACTCACCCTTCGTGAAAAAATCAGATAATCTCTTGGATGATATCTTAGCGAACCCATTTGGAGATACACAAGAGCTTGCCCCCCAACCACAATTGCAGCCATCGACTCAGCATCAGGAAGCAAAACCCGTTAAGCTTATTGATAAATTACCTGAAGAGAACCGAGCGAAAGCCTATCAACTTGCCGAACAGATTGACCCGACCAACCATCAGGCCATGATTACGTACGGTACTCAAGCTCAAGGCAAGCTGTTAACCTTTTCTCATACGATGCTTGAGCATGTTCAGAAACAGGATATCGGTGAGGTTGGAGAGATAATAAGTGATTTAATGAAGCGGCTTGATGAGGTTAATCCAGATGAGCTGAAGGATGGGAAGCCATCCTTTTTCGCGCGTATGTTTGGAAAAATTTCAGGTACCCTACAAGAGGTACTTTCAAAATATCAAAAAACGGGTGCACAGATCGACCGAATTAGCGTGAAGCTTGATCGCAGTAAGAATGTCCTGTTATCTGATATAAAATTGCTTGAACAGCTATATGAAACCAATAAGGAATATTTTCATGCGTTAAATGTGTATATTGCTGCTGGTGAAATTAAGCTAGAGGAGCTCAACGAAAAAACCATTCCAGCAATGAAAAGAGCAGCAGAGGCGGCAAATGATCAAATGAAGTTCCAAGAGGTCAATGATATGATTCAATTCGCTGACCGCTTAGACAAACGTTTATATGACTTGAAATTAAGTCGTGAGATAACGATTCAAAGTGCACCACAAATTCGGCTAATCCAAAATACAAACCAAGCTCTTGTCGAAAAAATTCAATCGTCCATTATGACAGCCATTCCATTATGGAAAAATCAGGTGGCGATTGCCTTGACACTGATTAGACAGCGCCATGCGGTAGAAGCTCAGAAAAAAGTTTCACAAACAACCAATGATCTGCTGTTGAAAAATGCGGAAATGCTGAAGACGAACACGATTGAGACGGCAAGGGAGAACGAACGTGGTCTTGTGGATATCGAAACTCTCAAGAAAACACAGGAAAACTTAATTACTACGCTTGAAGAGACGATGCGTATCCAAGAGGAAGGGCGGCATAAACGCCGCATCGCCGAGCAGGAATTAGCAACGATGGAAAATGATTTGCGTGTAAAGCTACTAGAAATCAAAGGAAAGTAAAATAAATTCATCCAACAAAAAAAGCGTCAAGGTCGATTAACAGACCTGACGCTTTTTCCACATTTTTAAGAGATTTTCGTTAATTTGTAACAGGGACGGCATTAAAATATTCCTCTAGGGTAATGCCTTTGCCCATGATATCTAACGCCAAAGATACACCAACATAACGAAGATGCCATGGCTCGTACTGATAGCCCGTAATTGCTTCTTTCCCTTTTGGAAAACGAATAATAAAGCCATACTCAGCTGCATGAGCTTGCAGCCATGCAGCCTCTTTTGTTGATCCAAAGCAATCCATCGCCGCACATTGCCCATCTCCTCCAGTGACATCGATTGATAGTCCTGTTTCATGTTCACTTGTACCTGGTAAGGCACTGTATGTCCGTGCTTTTTCATAGCCATCCCTAGTTACATAATAGTTAAAGAGGGATATTTGTGTTGCATGAGAGCGATAAGCTGAAACACCTAATAGACTTATTCCCTGTTTATTTGCTTCTGTGAAGAGTGTATTTATGGCTGCCGCCGCTTCACTGCGCATCATACGTTTTTCCGATTGTTCTTTAAAAACAAAGGGGATATTTGTATTAACCAAGTCGGTAGGATTATAATTTTCAGGGAGCATGTTTTGCTTATTAACGAGTACTTCGACACTCTCAGGATTAGCTACCACAGGAATACCTTCATTTTCATTATTAGCTGGCGTCTGTTCAGCTGGTTCCTGACTTGGTTCAGTTTTTTCCTGCTCCGAAGCAGACTTTTCTGTATTATTATCTACGCTGTTTTCAGCTGCAGGCTTGTCTAGTTCTTTCTCCTTTTGAATAGGCTTATTGGTTAGGTCATTCATCAAGTGTGCTATATTGAAATTTTCTATTGAACAGGCGGTTAATGGTAAGGACAAAATGAGAAGGAACATTCCAATAGTAAAGTATTTAGACATTTTAAACTCCTTTATATCATTCTATTAATCTATATACGTCTATCAATTTTTCAAACCAAACTAAGATTATCCCTTTTCTAATAGGACGTCAATGGTATATTAATCGTTACATTATGGTAGATCCCTACCTATATATGGTTAAATTCGGAAAATAAAACATCAATAGGTAATTTATCACTTTATTTTCGTTAAAATATGGAATACATTGTTATTAGACACATAAATCGTACGAAATGGCAAAACTATTGAAAAATGGTGACGCAAAACTAGAGGGGCTAATGTTTTATACAATGCCAGCCAGTTATCGAACACGACAACTCCGTCGATTTATGTACACCATACGAGGAGGTTTTCATGTGTTGTTAAAAAGTGTTAGTATTAGGGTGAAATATTTTTATCATTTATTTCAGCATCGCCATCATTTATTACTTCAGCAGGATTGTCTGAGGGAAGAGGTTAAAGCGGAGTTAAAAGTGAAAGCGCTTTATCATAATAGTAAGGTGCTAGAGTTAGGTGCGAGGATATAATAAATTTGGAGAAGCCTAGGAATAAATTCCTAGGCTTTTTCTTCGGTCACGAAATCAAATTTTTGAACAAAATTACAGGTCGAGCAGGCCCTACCAATCAATTCCTTTGTATTTACATCTTCATAATAGATTTCTTCATAATTACAAACGGGGCATTCAATAATATGAAAGATTTGACGATCACCTAGAACGGCGTCTAACAATATTTCAAAGTACATCGGAGCACCTCAATCTATTATTTTTCTACTACCATA
>JAQSXG010000340.1 GCA_029256785.1 Neobacillus sp. | reverse complement strand
ACTTCAAGTGAAATTGACAGATGGTACCGAGGAAAGAAGATTTGGTATGCCAGATTACTTTTTGAAGGCACGTGAAAGCGCACAGCTTGCAGATGAGAATTATATTCTCTTGAGAAAATGGGCAGACCAAGGTGTTCGTTACGGGGAATTTGATGAGGTTGGCCAAGAGATAGTCGAAGAGTTAATTGCCGCTTATCCTCTAGAAAGACTAGAGTCACTGGTGACAAAGGCGCAGACGAAAGAATCCGCAACTTTACAAAAGCCAATTCTTTCTCGAAAAAAGATAACAGTGGAAGAGTTAAATAACCCCGATTGGCGAACGCGCTACCAGTTACTCGAACAAATGGATGATCCTGATCTTGGGGATTTACCGATGCTTGAAAAAGCGTTAGCGGATGAAAAACCTTCGATTCGCAGGCTAGCGACTGTCTACTTAGGAATGATTTCGGACACAGCGGTACTACCACTATTATATAAAGCATTGGAGGATAAAACCGTTACCGTTCGAAGAACAGCCGGGGATTGCTTGTCAGACTTAGGATTTGCTGAAGCTGCGGATGAAATGGCGAAAGCCCTGAGAGACAAGAGCAAATTAGTTCGCTGGCGGGCTGCAATGTTTTTATATGAAGTGGGGGACGAAAAAGTATTGCCAGCTTTAAAAGCAGCAGAAAATGATCCTGATTTTGAGGTTAGTCTGCAAATAAAAATGGCAATTGAGAGGATTGAAGGTGGCGAAGAAGCGAAAGGGTCCGTTTGGAAGCAAATGACCGAAGCGAGGAAAACAGAGAGCTAATTCTCAAATTTTAAAAATCCAAAAATTTATAGTATGCTTACAATACAGAAACGGAGGTTTTATTAATGTCAATGGCGTATGAAGAATATATGAAACAAATGGTTTTACCGATGCGTGAAGAGCTTACAAGAGCAGGGTTTGAAGAACTAACCACACCAGAGGCTGTTGAAAGCTTCATGGGAAATGTTAGCGGGACATCACTTGTTGTCGTGAATTCCGTTTGTGGCTGTGCCGCAGGATTGGCTCGACCAGCTGCTACACAAGCAGTTTTAAACAGTGAGAAAAAGCCAGATCATTTAGTAACGGTTTTTGCTGGACAGGATAAAGAAGCGACAGCGAAAATGCGTGAGTATTTTGATGGGATTGAGCCTTCTTCACCTTCAATGGCACTTTTAAAAGATAATAAGGTTGTTCATTTTATCCCTCGTCATGATATTGAAGGGACACCAATGGAAACAATTATGGAGAATTTAAAAGTAGCATTTGAAAAAAACTGTTAAATAAAAGATGTCATGTGACATCTTTTATTTAAAAATTACATAAAGTTAAATGATGATTTTTCCCATTTTGCCTAAAAAGAAGTATAATAATTGTTAAGAGTCAAAAAACACGAAAAAATCAGCAGATTTTCTTTCGCATAAAGGGGAATTTCAGATGAATAAGTGGTTACGTAAATCGTTTGTGGTAATGGTTTCACTCTTAACTTTTGGTCTAGTAACTCCTACACAATTCATTAATGAAGTAAATGCTGAGAAACCTACTGAAAGGGAAAGTTTCAATTCTGGCTTATTAAGAAGCTATGGACAGCGGGATGAATCCCTAGATCAAATAGAGTTTAATAAGGAAGAATTCCTAGAAAATTTAGTATTGCAGGCCGAGGCTCAGTCGTACCAAAAGTTTGGCTCAAGAATTAAACCTGTAATTGAAAATGAATTTCGTGAAATTATCTTTCCTAACATTCAACTAGCTATTGAGGAAACGGCTGCACTTTTTCCCGAGGAGGATTTAATGCATCTAGCGATTACGGAGACTCCTGGAAAAGGACAATCTGAGAAAATTTTTAACATCAGAAATAGTGAACTTAATAAAGATATTTTACGATTTCATGTTAGAAGAGATAATCCACCGCAATCCGGATACTGGTTTAACTTTCACTATCATACATATCACGATAGTTTCCAAAGCCATCATGATTTAGGTTCAATTTATTGGGATAAAAATACACCACCAAAATGGATGAGTTGATATCTTTCATTTGCTAATAGGTGCAAAAAAAATTTATTATAATAATTGAAACCTTTTTGTGAAAAACTCGTAAATAGACTATTACCTATAATGGAGGAATGAAAAAATGGCAATTAGCTTATCAAAAGGTCAAAAGGTAGATTTAACAAAAACAAATCCTGGATTAACCAATGTGGTAGTTGGACTAGGCTGGGATACGAATAAATACGATGGCGGTAATGATTTCGATTTAGATTCATCCGTATTCTTATTGGGTGAAAACGGTAAGGTTACAAATGAAACAGACTTTGTATTCTACAATAACCCAAAAGGTGCAAATGGTGCTGTTGAACATACCGGTGATAATCGTACTGGTGATGGTGATGGCGATGATGAACAGGTAAAAATTAATCTTACAACCATTCCTGCTTCGATTCAGCGTGTTACCTTTACAATCACGATTCATGACGCAGCTGCAAGAAGTCAAAATTTCGGACAAGTTTCGAATGCTTATGCTCGTATTTTCAACGAAGCATCTGGTGAAGAACTTATTCGTTATGACTTAGGAGAAGACTTCTCGATTGAAACTGCTGTAGTTGTTGGCGAGTTATATCGTCATAATGGCGAATGGAAATTTAGTGCAATCGGAAGCGGTTATCAAGGCGGTTTAGCTGCTTTAGCAACTGATTTCGGCTTACAAGTAGGATAAACAAATTGACACGAGACCCGGCACTCGCTGGGTCTTTTTAAAAGCAATTTTTTCATATATTACAAAAATTTTTTTAACATCCAGGAGGAATTTTTTTTATGTCCGTTTTACAAGCATTTATTGATACGTATGCCCAGTTTTTTGATTGGGAAATGTGGGGCGAGGTTCTTACAGATCCAGTAAGCTGGGGACTAATCGGTACCCTCGTTATCCTTGAAGGGTTACTTTCTGCAGATAACGCCCTTGTTCTTGCCGTAATGGTAAAACATTTACCGCCTGACCAGCGTAAAAAAGCATTATTTTATGGCTTGTTAGGTGCGTATATTTTCCGTTTTATTGCCATTGGTGTTGGTGTATTCTTAATTAAACTTTGGTGGGTAAAGATTTTAGGTGCAGGGTATCTTGCATGGCTAGCAATTAAATATTTCATTGATAAACGTAAAGCTGCACAGAGTGATGAGGAAGAAGAAAAGGGAATGAATACAAGTGGTGTGCTCATTCGTTTATTTGGAACTTTCTGGGGAACAGTTATTGCCGTTGAAATTATGGATATTGCATTTTCCGTTGATAGTGTTCTTGCAGCCTTTGGTGTTAGTGAACAGGTATGGGTACTATTAGTCGGTGGTATGCTTGGGGTATTAATGATGCGTGGAATTGCTGGAGTATTCTTAACACTCATTGACCGCGTTCCTGAACTTGAAACAGCTGCTTATGTTTTAATCGCTTTAATTGCATTAAAAATGTTTGTAGCCGTCTTTGGTATTCATATTGAGCACTTACATTTCTTTATTGTCTTACTTCTAACTTTTGGTGCAACCTTCGTTGTTCACTTCATGAACAAAAAGAAAGAAACAGGCAAGCAATCATAATCATACTAGCAAAACATAAAATGGGGGAAGACGAAAGTCAGTCCCCATTTCTTTTTATTTAAAAAAAGGAGTTAAAAGAATGAGATTTTTTACATACTTTTATGAAAATGAACTCGATGAACTGTTCTTTAAAAAACCGCAAAACTTTAACAAATACACAAATCGTGAACTCCTATCCTATGCCTTAGGTGCAACCCTTTACATGCCAGCCACACGACCAAACATTCATCAAGACCTATTATCAAAAAAACATGAAGGATTAACCTCCCTCGTTATTGACCTTGAAGATGCAGTAGGTGATAATCAGCTCAAACAAGCTGAAGAATTACTTGTTAAAGAATTAACAAAGTTAGACAGTGAAATCAATAAAAATTTCTTTACAAGCGATGATCTGCCGCTAATATTTATTCGCATCCGTGACCTAGCACAATTTCGACGGATTAAGAGACAATTAGGAGAGGCAATTCACCTATTAACAGGTGTGGTCCTTCCGAAATTTAGTGCAGAATCTGGAAAGGATTTATTAGCAGAAGTGGCAAAAATCCATAGCGAACATGAGCCATTCTATGCGATGCCTATCCTTGAAACCAATAAAGTCATTCAAAAAGAAACTCGAATGAGTGAATTGTCAGAAATTAAACAGCTGCTTGATCATTATAAAGATAATATTTTAAATGTTAGAATCGGCGCCACAGATTTTTGTGGTTTGTATGGGATCCGGAGAAGCGTAGATACAACAGTTTATGATATTGCTGTTTTAAGAGATTGTATTGCTGATATTATCAATGTCTTTCAAAGATCTGATAGTCCCTATGTCATTTCCGGACCAGTTTGGGAGTATTTTTCTTCCAAGCCAAGGATTTTGAAGCCTCAGCTAAGGCAAACACCTTTTCGCGAGCGATACGGTTCAGAAGGGTTAAAGTGGCGTGCTGAATTAATTGATCAGCATATGGATGGATTGATTCAAGAGGTATTAATGGATATTGCTAATGGTTTAACGGGAAAAACAATTATCCATCCAACACATATAAAAGCCGTTCAAGCGCTAAATGTAGTTTCCTATGAGGAATACATTGATGCGTGTGAAATTATTGAAGCAGCAAACGGTGAAAATGGAGTAAAGAAAAGTAATTTTGCCAACAAGATGAATGAAATGAAGCCGCATTATTTTTGGGCAAGTAAAATCATATTAAAGTCACAGTTATACGGGGTGCTGCATGAAGAAATCACAAACATCGACCTTATTAAAAAAGACGCATTCGTTTACCATTCTTAATGCCATTAACGTCGAAATCGAAGTAACGGCTAATCCATATTTGCTGCCACTAGAAGATTTGTTTACAATGGCAGCGAGAATTAACAAAAAACGTTCTTTTTTATTCGTAAGTAAGGTGTTAGGAAAACATATACCAATTTCACCGCAAAAAGGACTACTAACAGCGGCACTTCTTGGATTGAGATATGCGGAATCAATTAAAGGCTTGAATCCTTTAGAAAAAGATAGAATACTAGCCTTATACAGTCAGGATAATCACTCCTATCAAAGGACTACGTTTATTCCAAAGCAAGTGAACCCAGTGGTTATTGGTTTTGCAGAAACTGCTACCTCACTGGGACATGCATTTTTTGATTGCTTTGTTGATGCGGAGTATTTTCATACCACAAGAGAGGAATTAAAGGACATAAAGCCCTCAGTCACCTTTGAAGAAGAACACTCACACGCAACCTCTCATCGCTGTTATATACCGCTAGAAATGATTAGTAATGAAAGAGAAATTATTCTTGTGGATGACGAAATGACGACCGGCAAAACAGCTTTGAACATCATTCGATCCATTCACGATCAATACCCTCGTAAAGAATATACAGTTGTTTCCATATTAGATTGGCGTTCGGGGGAAAA
>JAQSXG010000339.1 GCA_029256785.1 Neobacillus sp. | reverse complement strand
TCAGGCATTTCGGTCGAAAAAATACCAAATGTTATGGAAATGAACAAGGCGTTGGCTCCTTTTGGTTGGGGTGCAGCGAATATTGATGGTTTTATTCCCGGAGTCATTTTTTTCGATTTCCAGGGTAATGGTATATTACCTATCGCCTCTGATATTCGGAAACTTGAAAACATTCAATATACGCCAGCCCCAGATATCATTCACGAAGCAGCAGGCCATGCGCCTATTCTATGTGAGGAGAAATTCTCTGAATATGTGAAGCTTTTTGGAAGGATTGGCTCCAAGGCACTTGCTACACGTGAGGAGCATGAACTATTTGAAGCCACTCGAACATACTCGAATTTATTAGAAAGCGGCAAAGCAACAAAAGAAGAAATTGATGCCGCAAAAGCTGACTTTGAAGAAAAACAAGCAGCAGTAACACAACTTTCTGAAGCTGAACAAATTTCGCGGCTATATTGGTGGACGGTCGAATACGGGCTAATCGGAACAGTTGAACAACCACAAATATATGGCGCTGGTCTTCTTTCTTCTGTTGCGGAAGGGCGCAGTAGTTTAACACCTGCCGTAAAAAAACTTCCCTTTGATCTTCAAAAAGTCATTGAAACAGGCTTTGATATTACTAAACCACAGCCACAACTGTTTGTTTGCGATAGTTTTGAGCAGTTAATTGAAGCGGTTAAGGAGTTTGCGAGTAAGATGGCATTTATGGTCGGGGGAACGGATGGCTTGAATAAAGCATTACGTTCCAATCATACTGCCACTATTCAGTTTAGCTCAGGTATCCAGCTTACAGGAACATTACGTCGGATAATTAAAGATGAGAACGGGGAAGCAGTTTACATTAAAACCGAAGGTGCTTCGGCGTTAGCATTTGAAAATGAACAACTTAATGATCATGGAAAAGAAACACACCAGGATGGCTTTGGTGCTCCTATTGGTATGCTGAAAAATATCGAAAAACCGTTAGAGGATCTTGCAGATAACGAGCTTAGAGCAAATGGAATTGAGCTTGGGAAAGAATGCACCTTAGCCTATGAAAGTGGAGTAGAACTCAGTGGTGTCCCAACAAGTTTTGTCCGGAAAAATAACAAGTTGGTCCTGATTTCATTTACTAATTGCAGAGTTACATTAAATAATGAAGTGTTATTCCTGCCTGAATGGGGTTCGTATGATTTGGCGATTGGGAAAAGAATCACGTCTGTCTTTGCTGGTGCTGCCGATTCAGAACAATTCTATGCTGACTTAGTAGAGGTAGAAACGAAGGAATTTAAGAAAGAGGAATTAACACCTTTAGAACAATTGTATGGAAAAGTTAGAACGATTCGTGAGGATGGAAGCAATGATTTTGAGAAGGATCTTTTATCAGTAATTGAAGTACTCTCAAGGGATTTCCCTGAGGACTGGTTGTTAAGAATTGAGGTTATCGAAATTTTAACAAAGCACAATATATTAAAACCAAAGCAGGATTTACTAAAGGAAGAGCTAGAAAAGATTAAGCATTTACATGAGGAATACCCCGTCTTAATAGAAAGAGGATTAATGTTGGCAACCTACTAATAAAAAATTACTTGTTCTAAGTCAAAAAGGCGGACACCTAGCGTGTTCGCCTTTTGTTTTGGTCTAAACGTTTTATATATATATCGAAAAAATGACCTCTTGTGATTCCAATCACAAACAGTAGTAATTATTCATGTTACTCTTATTATGAGAAATATTCTCACTTGTATTTATAGATTTAACCCACGCAAAGGAGAATCCCTATGAGCGAAATTATTAATAACCGAGAACAAGTAATAACTAATAATACTGAACGGAAAGAAATACTTAGACAAATATTTAAAGATCTTCATAACGGAAAAAATATTGATGAGGTTAAAGCCCACTTTAATGCATTGATTGGTAAAATAACGATAGATGAAATATCTCAACTGCAACATGATGAGATGGAAGCAGGAGATCTATCCATAGCTGAAATGCAGCGCATTTATCATTCGCATACTGAACTTTTTAAAGGTTCGATTGAAGTAATGGATCACATTCAAAAGCTTGAAGACCAACCCGGGCACCCGGTTCATACGTTTAAACTAGAAAATAGAGAACTTGATAAATTAGTTAATGAAAAGCTTCAAGTTCACTTGGACCTGTTTGTCCAGGAAGATTCAACTGAGAATGTATACAAACTAATAGAAGATATCAATCTGCTATTAGATATTGATAAACATTTTAGCCGTAAAGAGAATCTAATCTTTCCATACTTAGAAAAGTACGGTATATTTGGTCCTACCACAAATATGTGGCGTATCGATGACTTTATTCGCGATGCGATCAAAGACGCAAAACAGAAACTAACCACTTATCAGAATGAAAAGCAAGCAATTATTGAAGTGATTACTTTCGTTATTCGCGAAGTAACCGGAATGATTTACAAAGAAGAAAATATTCTCTTCCCAATGGCTCTGAAGAATCTTACTGAGGATGAGTGGGTAAAAATCGCCAATGAAAGTGATGAAATTGGCTTTTGCTTAACAGGTCCTGCAGAAGAATGGAGACCTGGAAGAAACGCAATAGATGAGAAATCCATCACTGAGGGCTATATAAAGATGGAGACAGGAATTTTATCATTAAAACAACTGGAGCTATTTTTAAATCATTTGCCTGTTGATATCACATTTATTGACCATGAAGATGTTGTCCGCTACTTCTCGCATGGAAAAGAAAGAATCTTCGCCCGTACCAAGGCTGTAATTGGTCGCACGGTTCAAAACTGCCATCCGCCTAGAAGTGTCCATGTCGTTGAAGAATTATTAGCTGACTTTAAGGCAGGGAGAAAAGACACAGAGGATTTCTATATCAAGTTCCGTGATAAATATGTATACATCCGTTATTTCGCTGTCCGTGATGAAAATGGACAATATATTGGTACACTTGAGTTTACCCAGAATATAGACCCGATTCAAGCAATTGAAGGGGAAAAGCGTATAATATCTTAAACATTTCAAAATGATGAGGCAGTCCCCGATTAGTGGGGACTGTCTTTTCATTGTCTTTACGTGTTAACTTTGGGAAAATGTGGGGAAACTTATAGAAATAGGTGAAATAGGTGAAGAAAATGAAAATATTGTGCATTGATGGTGGCGGTATTCGAGGGATTTTTGCGATTGCTATCCTACAAGAAATGGAAGCAGAATTGCAGCGACCGATAGGTGACTTATTTGATGTTGTTGCCGGGACTAGTACTGGAGCTATTATTGCTGCTGCCGTGTCATTGAATAAAAGAATGGACGAGCTACAAGAAAGCTACAAAATCTATAGTGGCAAAATATTTAAGCCACAGGCAAAGCTTGGCTTATTTAAAACTGTATATAGTGATCGCCATTTACGTTTTTTGTTAAAAAAGGCTTTTGGAAAATTAACACTGGAGGATATTAAAAAACCGCTGCTCATACCTGCAGTGGATATTACACATGGGAAACCGTTTATTCATCGTTCAAATTTTGGGCACAACGAAGGTGCTGATTTTTCTATAAAGGTTTGGGATGCAGTACTATCTTCCTGCTCAGCACCTGTATATTTTCCGCCTAACAATGTTGAGAACCGCTATTTATCAATTGATGGCGGGTTATGGGCGAATAACCCTTCTTTAGTTTGTCTTACTGAAGCCATTCATGGATTTAGCACAGATTTGGAGGATATAAAAATACTATCAGTCGGAACTGGATTACAAAAAATTGATTTTACAAATGTAAATGGTGAGCACTGGGGAGTTGGAAAGTGGCTTCCATTTCACCTCCCATCAATGAGAGTTACGCCTAAACTACTTGATTTAGCCCTTCATTTATCTTCTGAGTCGGTTTCATATCATTGTCAACTCCTTCTAAAGGATGATTATGTTCGGATAAACGAGGAATTAGGTGAAGAAATCCCTTTTGATGATGTCAACTTTATGGACGAACTCAGTGATTTGGGGAGAAAGGTATATAAAAAGCGGCGTGCAGAGATCTATAAATTTATCGAACAAAATACGTAAGCTGATCCGATTGTTCTGTGTTTAAATTCAATAAATCTCTGTTGCCGCTTGTAGAATTGTTTCTTTGTCTGTTACGGTAGGGTAGTTGTAATCGTCCTTGTATGTTTCCGATCCTTTTCCTGTTACGATAAGACCATCACCGGTATTTAAATTCTTCAGTGCGTGTCTAATTGCAAGGGTTCTGTCATCAACGATCGTGACATTTGAATAATTGTTACTTAATTCTTGGAGATCGACCAGCAGTGTTTCCTTATCCTCGCCATTTAAATCATCAAGGGTTAAATATACATGCTTAGCAAGGCTTTGGCTTATATTAACCATTGCTGCTCTTTTCGAAATATCCCGTTTCCCTCGGAATCCAAAAACATGGTATACATCCTGATCAATACATTCTTTCGCTGTCTTCAAAGCATGATATAGTCCATCAGGTGTATGAGCATAATCAACAATAGCTTTCGTGTCATTGGGAAGGGGAATTACTTCAAATCGGCCAGGCACTCCATTGAAGGATTGTAATGCAGGAATGATTTCTTCTGGTAAAAAACCCAATTCTCGCGCGCAGAAATAACTGCCAAGTACATTGTAAAGATTATGTTTACCAACGATATTTAATGGGAGAGTAAATTCAATTCCATGGTCGAGAAGAACGATTTCTGCTTTTGGAGCAGCAACCATGCTTTTTATTGTAATTGGCCCTTCGCCATCTTTGTGACAATAAGGAATTGATGGTACCAACTCTTCAGCAAGTTCTGCGTTTAACCGTTCGCCCCAAGGATTATAAGCACCAATGATGGCTTTACCATCCTTTTTTAAGTATTGAAAGAGCCTTTTCTTTGCTAAATAATAATCCTCTAAATTTGAATGATAGTCCAAATGCTCATGACTCAGGTTTGTAAATAGTGCATAGTCAAACATTGAACCGGCCACACGATACTGATCCAATCCATGTGAAGATACTTCCATAACAACATATTCATCATTACTTTCATGCAGTATTTTTTGAATAGAAATGGTATCGGGAGTGGTTAAGGTAGATTTGTGCTCGACGCCGTTTAAGCTGTAAACAACGGTTCCTAATAATGATGATGTTTTCCCATTATAGGTCAATATTTCACGTATTAAATAAGCGGTGGTCGTTTTTCCATTCGTTCCCGTTATACCAATCATTTTGTGTTTATTTTGAGGCATTTGATAAAAATAGTTGGTCAACAAAAATAAGACTTCTCTAGTGTTATCCACATGATAGTAGGGAATATAAATTTCATCTGTTACAACTCTTTCCCCAATAATAGCAACGGCTCCACGCTCTATTGCTGAATGTATAAAGTGGTGCCCATCGGATTCAAACCCTGGAACCGCAACGAAAAGATCACCAGGATTAACTTCTCTCGAATCTGACTGGATTCCATGTACTTCAACATCTGCATCACAAACCAATCCAACTTGCTCAAGCAATTTATGTAAAGTAATCTTCATCAGCTT
>JAQSXG010000338.1 GCA_029256785.1 Neobacillus sp. | reverse complement strand
ATCTTGCTAGTTTGCGCCCTATTAAACGAGGGGGAGAAGTGGTAGAGGTCATTAGTTCATTTGTTGATATGACAGCACGCAAAAAAGCCGAGGAAGCTTTACAAAAAAGTGAATACAAATATCGTCTTATCGCAGAAAACATGACCGACTTAATTTGTTTGTTCAATAGGGACGGACAAATTTGGTATGCATCCCCATCACACGAAACCGTACTTGGTTTTCCACAAGAAGAATTTGCGGGAAATAAAATCTTAGATAAAATCCATCCAGAAGACGCTGAACTTGTAAGAATGAAATTTGACGAGATTATTAAAAAGAAGTCTCCTGCCCAGGTAGAATTTCGTTTCTTACACGCTAATGGGAATTGGATATTAATTGAGTGTGTAGGTACGCCTGTTTTTGGGGAAAACGGTAAAATGGAGCACATGATTGTGGTAGGGAGAGATATCACAGAAAAAAGACATGCAGAAGAACGGCTATCAAAGTCAGAGAAATTAACCGTAGTAGGGGAACTCGCGGCAGGTTTCGCCCATGAAGTAAGAAACCCTCTTACCTCTATAAAAGGACTCGTTCAGCTAATACAGCAAGGAATCATCAAACAGGAATTCTTTGAGGTTATTTTGGATGAATTTAATCGTGTTGAGGAGATTATTAAAGAGTTTCTTAACCTAGCTAAACCACAAGAGATTCAATTAAAGAAGAGTGATCCAAAAAAAGTACTAAAAGATGTTACAACACTGCTGGAACCAGAGGCCCATTTACAAAATGTGCAAATATATCAACAGATTGAACCAAATATTCCACCTATTATATGCGATCCAAACCAACTAAAACAAGTGTTTATTAATCTCATTAAAAATAGTATTGAAGCCATGCCTAACGGGGGTTCTATGAATATCCAAACCATTAAAGAGGGACCAAATGTATTAGTAAGCATCATTGATAATGGAGTTGGGATTAATGAAGAACGTCTCAGAAAATTAGGGGAACCTTTTTTCAGCAACAAGGAGAAGGGGACCGGTTTAGGCCTAATGTTATGCTTCAGGATTATCAATCAACATAAAGGGTCGATTACATTCAAGAGTAAAGAAAATCAGGGCACAACGGTTGAAGTAAGGCTACCTCTTTCTTAAAGAAATCATAATCATGGTCCAAAGAAAAAATGAAGAAGTATGAAAACAAGAGCATCTGCTTACATACTAGCAGATGCTCTTTCAATAAATGGAGGAATGGTAGATTTATCATACATTGATAATCATCCTATCAGAAATGCAGATGTAAATACAGATATATACATCGATATCGACGTCGACGTTTATATAAATGTCCATAATAACATAGACGTGGACATAGATAATAGCAGATGCCGCGCTTGTCTTCTGCTATTACGATCTCCTGCTGGCGCTGCGGTTTCCTTTTGATCCGGCATCCTAGGGCTCATGTGAGGAAAGGAGCGATAGCCATATTCACTGTCAATCTCAACGAATCATGACCATCTTGAAGGAAAAGGAATAAAAAGGAATAGAGAAAAAGCGCAATTTTTTCAGTGCCTCCCTAACCCAACTGTCTTTTTTTGTTTTGTTAAGTTTGCGAAAACCGCAATCAAAATAAAAACCAAGAAAATATGTATACTAGACAAACGTCTATCCTTTTTTAAACATGGACACATACATTACTTTTGAAACAATGTGAGGGGGAGACGAGAAATGGATAGACAATTCTTTGGCATGGGGTACGGAATGTATCCAGGTTACGGGATGGGATTTGGAGGGTATCCTAGCTATGGTGGCTATCCTTTCCACCACCATCATGGATTCCATTATCATCATCACGGATTCCACCAAGGGTGTGGTTGTTAACGAATTAATATTTTACTTTAATCAGATACATGAAAAGTCGATTTCAGGATCGACTTTTCTAACGTTTAAAAAATTGTGTCATTCGCTTATCCCGAACATAACATGAATTAACCCATCTAAGTACCTCCTTAAAACAAATAAGGAGTGATTGTATGTCTGGATTTGCTTGTGGTAGTGGAGGCTTTGCCTTTATAGTGGTGTTATTTATCCTCTTAATCATTGTTGGAGCAAGTTTCTGTGGTGGAGGAGTCTGGTAAACATAAAAAACCGACCTTATTGGGTCGGTTTTTTTCGTGCGTTACTTGAGAACTTTTCTTAGCTTTATTTTCAAACATGAGAGGAGTCCCCGTTAAAAACGTGTAACCTCTCTCAGATACGGCACCAAATAACTTATAGATAATTTTTTAAATGGAAATACCGTGGAAGTCCCCCCAGCTTTCTTGTCTAGCAAACTGAGGATAGGCAGATATAAAGTTAATGATGATTAGAGCTTGATCTAGATTAGGGTATGCATCGAATAAAAACCTATCGCCGTATCGAATAGCTGTTAACGCAAGCGGTAATTCACGTCTAAATATTTCATTACGTTTGGCTGATACACTTTGGTTATATTGTCCTTGATCGATATATACATAAACACAATAATATAAAGAACTACCATTTGCTTTCCATTCACTTAATACTTCATCTCTCAGGGGATTGATTTTATCCCAGGCATAATAAGTTCCGATTGTTAAAAATAGATCTCCCGTTAAATCCGAGTGAGTTAGTGTGTAGCGTCTTGGAAAAATAGGCTCTGTAGCGGTAACACCATCCACGTATCCCACAAAAAGTTTTTCTGGATTGAAATTGCTCAAGCAATCAACTCCAATCTTTTTTCTATCACTATATTAACTTTCATTTTAGTATGTGTTAAACAAGATCCCACAATCACATCATCAGGTGAGTTAATACTTAAACCGTTTTCTTTTAAGAAAGATTCATCAACTGGCACAATCTCAATGTCCCCATTTCTTTTTTGAATGGATTCAATAATTCTCATCGCCATTCTGGCATTAGCACCAATTTCTTTTTTTAATCTATTTTCTCTTTTTCTAAAAGCTTTTTAACTAGAAATTTCAAATGACCTGTATATACATAAATACAGGAATATGTATTGGAGTTTATTGAATTTTTCACCTGTTCCTATGCAGCCATGCCGAATGATAGTACAACTTCGTTTTTTTCAGGACTCATTTTAGCATTGCTCCTTGAAGAAAAAAATGACCCACCTTGGTCCGCATTAGTTAAGAGGCATGGTGGGTTCTTTTATTGCTTATTTTTTAGAATCATCTTCATGATAAACGGGAAGTGTTACTGTAATAGTTGTTCCCTTATTCGAAACACTATTTATATTAAGTGTACCATTCATTGCTTGGATTGTCTTAACAGCTACCATTGATCCTAACCCTGTTCCTTTTTCTTTGGAACTGTAATAAGGCTCACCAAAACGGTTGATTTGTTCTTTGTTCATTCCTACTCCACTATCACTGATCTCGATAATTATGTCGGAATTTTCCACATAGGAAATAATACTAAGTTCCCCGCCGTTTGGCATAGCCTCTATACCGTTTTTAATTAGGTTTAGGAAGCATTGCTTGAAATGTTGAACATTCCCACGGGTCATGCCGAGAGTTAATTGTTCCGATATATGAACTAGATTCATGTTAGCTAATGGTTTGAGCATTTCAATTACATATCCTAGTTCACGGTTGACTGAAATAGTATCCACTTTTTCCATTGTAGGTTTTGCGAATGCTAAATATTCATTAATAATAGATTCTGCACGATCAAGTTCTCTAACAACATGCTTTATATATTGTTCTTTTACTTCTTGAGAGAGATCAGGAGCCTTTAGCAGTTGAACAAATCCTTTCACAACTGTTAAAGGATTTCTAACTTCATGTGAAATACTAGCTGCAAGCTGACTAACTACCTCCATCTTTTCAAGCCTCACCATTTGTGTTCGAATTAAAATTGCATCTTTTAAAATTTCTATGATATAGACAGCTAAAACCATAGTGAAAGGAGGAAGGATAATAAAGTAAAATACATACGCCTCCGTTATTTGAAAAGAATCAGACATAACGAGTGAAATAAAGCTGGTTAGGATTCCTAGAAACAAAATTAATAGTACGGAGCTATTTAGCTTATTTTTTCTATTAAAAGTATTAAATTTTGCAGAAAATAGAGCCGTAATAATAAAGATAACGATATAAACAATTACCGTAAGGAGATTGAAACCATACATAACAAACCTACTAGTTAATAATATGACTAACAGGGCAGCCCCTACAGGCCAACCACCATAAAGTGTCCCTATTATAAAAGGGATTTGCCGGAGATCATGAACACAATATTCATCTATATAAATGGGAAACTTCATAGATAATATAATAGAAAAGCTCATGCATGTCGTAATAAGGGCCTTGCGATACTGATTTAACCTTTTGCTATGATCAAATAAAGCGAAATAAATCAAAATACTTACTAAGATATAAAAGAGATTATCTAATATGTTGTGATTAATATAAATAAAATTCATTGAATTCTCCTAAAAAAGTTAACAACTAGGTTTATTATACAGGAATAACACTAAAAAAGAGGATTTTAATATGGTAATTTTTTCGAAAAGAAAGACGTTTAAAAACACCTCTAGTTACTCCATTAAAGGTCAGGCAGTTTTAGATTTTTAAAACGGAAGGGTGATGTCAAGGAATCGAATGAGGAAGTAACGCTCTGGCTGACGAAAGCCTACCCGATGGGGGAGTGTAAATCATTTTTATATACAGAAGTTCTTATTATTTTACTTTTTTCACAGTAACTTTAAAATAAGATAGAATGATAGCCTTATTTAAATGGAGGAATGAAGATGTTCGTACAAATTCGTAAATGGACAGTTACAGAAGGAAATGCTGATAAAATTATTGAACGTTTTAAGAAGAAGCCGGATCAAGGGCCATCGTTAATTGAGCAGCGAGAAGGCTTTATTGGCAGGGAGTTATTAGTGAAAAATGTTCGTCGTGGTGAAGAAGAAGTACTGATGATTGTTCGCTGGGAATCAGAAGAGGCTTGGAAAGCATGGGAAAAGAGCCCAGAGCATATTGCAGGACACAAAAAGAAAATTAAAGAGCACTGTGACAAACCACCAAAGCCTGAATATGTAATCGCTATGGAACATGGTAGTTACACAGTAGTTGAATAAAATCACAGCAGTGATAAAGCCAATCATTCTTAATGACTATTCTGCTAGTTCAATGAGAAAATTAACATTGTTCTTTAACAGAGTCTGAGATTAAAAAAGTCCTTACTCGAGTAAGGACTTTTTTAATCTTATCAAATTCATTTATCTTTTTAAGTTTGATAACTAAGATTATATACTCTATCGAGTCCTTGAAATAAAAAACTGACCTCTTAGTGGGATTATCTATACGCACCTTAAAGGATTCGAACCCGTGTTACCGTCGTGAAAGGGCGGTGTCTTAGCCGCTTGACTAAGAGGCCATATCTTAAAATTAGGCAAAAAAAATAGCCCCTACTTAGGGCTACTTTTTTTGCCTGGCAACGTCCTACTCTCACAGGGGGAAACCCCCAACTACCATCGGCGCTGAAGAGCTTAA
>JAQSXG010000337.1 GCA_029256785.1 Neobacillus sp. | reverse complement strand
TGTAACCGATGGACTATTACTTAAGACGGTCTAATAACTTTAAAGTCTATCCAATAGACATTCCAATTTATTTAAGTGGTGAAAATATAAATAAACCACCGTATAAAGCATTGAATTATCATCCTGATGGTGCTCATCCAGTCGTATATGCTCCGATTTCTCTGTTTTACAAAGTTGGAGCGACAGTACATTGGGATGAGCCAACCCATACAATTAACATAAGTACCAATGAATTTCTCGAAGATAAGCTTATTGCCTTAAAAGCACACATAATGGCTTATAGAGAAATTCTAAAAAATACCGTTGGATATCATGGATCAAGATTTAACGGGATTGTGGATGGCAAATTTGTATTTAATGGAATATGGTGGGATATATTTAAAATTCCAAATGGGGAGATTGTTGAAGATAAAGCAACATTAGCAACTACGTTTACTGTTGGAAAGTACTACGAAAGTTTTATAGATGGTACCTCTAGTAGTATATATCACTATATAACTAATGACCAAGGTAAAGAGATTGTTTTTCACAGGTTACGTCAATCCCTTGCTGCAGAAGGTGTCCTAGATTCCCTACCTTAATAGATTATAGAATGATAAATTCATTCTTCTCCGGCCGATAATCAAGATAACAAAACATCAAGGAGAATGAAATCTAAGGGTACTGAAGTCATCTCCCTAAGAAATCCCTAGTGCAATCGATGAAGAGGGACCATGGGGTGGTGGCTTAAACTAGGACCAGGTACAAATTCTGAACAGCGGAAAAGCGGGTTATCCCCCCCCCCCCCGATTAGGTTTGGGGCTAGTATAAAATTCTTTACCATTACCAAATATGATAGCGTAATAATTGATGAAAAGCCGCGTCTTTCTTCCCAAGCGTGGGGAAAATCGGTTTTTTTTTCTTTATAAAATCCCTGGTTATTGCCGAATTTTGCACTGAACTATATAGTTGTGTATTACCAAATATAAAAAAGACCACTACGCTTTCTTGAAAAAGTGCGTTGCAGCCTTATTTTCTCTTAATTTTGTTTTGGTGTTTTCTTTTCGAATCTAATGGACTAGTAAATTAATGTCTTATCTCCAGAATCAAAAATAGCCATTCAAAGATTATTTTTTTGCTATTAAATAAAAGATTAATTCTCTTTTCGCTTTTGGTATATCTGGCAAAGTATTATGGAGCATAATTACCCATTCTTTTGAAGAATAAGGAAAATCCGAGATTGCATACACGGGTGGCCAACCGTATCCGAATTCATCATGTGCTATCCCCCAACCTCTACTAATAACCTTCATACCATCGTCTGCTTTTAAAAGAACATGGAGAATTTGATCCCCCTCGATATACAGCTTCTCACCCTCCCACATATAGCTTATAAAACCATCTCCCAAGGACTCCCTAATCGCTTGATCAGGCTCTAAAAAAAGCCCATTTGAGCTCTGTCGTTTGCCTTTACCTCGATACTCAGGCAATGACGTCTCATAATTTGGATAAATATTGACGCCTTCGGTATAAATATAGGGATGTTTCAATTCAGCATTAAAATTCCAGTAATTATTATACATTGTTAATAACCTCACTAATTATGCCATTTTTATCAGCATATTATAATATTTGTGCAGAGGTTCTTTACTTACTTTTAATCCTTTACCGTACCAATTTCTGATTCTTTGTCCCTGGAACCCTAAGTCTTGTTTCACAAGTGTGTTCCACAAAGAATCATATGACCAGGTATGCAGGTTAAAGGTGAAATAGGCGAACGTGATAGGTGCAAAGTCCATAAATTAAAGTATATTGAAATCTAAGGGGAGGGAACTTGATGAACTGGTGGTATCCGCAAGCAAATTATTATCCAAGTCCTACAGGGGAGCTGAGACAATCCAATGAAAATTACGAATTACAAAGACAGATTGCCAGATTAGAGCGACATTTAGCGGAAATTCAAGAGGCTTTGTCCTATTGTATGAGAAAGAATGTCGCATTAAAAAAAGATTTAAAAGTTGTTAGAGAGCAAAGTTCAGTCCAAGCGGAAAAAGATCAAGCTTATCAACAGTCAACATTAGATAAAATTAAAGTCAAATGTGTGGCAATAACAGAGACGACGGTAACATTTGAAATTTCTGGCCGAACATTAACATTCAACGAAGATATAAGTGGGAAATATGTAGGTGAGTATACACCTGGAAAAGTATACGAAGCCATGGCAGACTATGCTGCAGGATCCGTATATATAACCATAAAGGATGATAATGAAATTTGGCATGTATTTAGGTATTCAAGTATCCAATATTAAATTACAGGCTAGTGGGAGCTGAAAACTCGTTTATTTATGTATCCATTTTGGCGGGACAATACTTGAATTAAGAAAGATTGGTTCTGGTGCAGACCTCGAATTTTGTAAAAATATAAATAAAATATAAGGTTAATAACGAACATTTATGGCTTTTTATATCCATTTTTTATTTCAAACAAAAATCGCCTATAATGTAGGTTTGTCTGTCTGATTCTTTTTGCTCCAGAACATTTTTTTAATCGTGCATATGGATTATCCAGCATAATTCTCTTTCCATATCTTCCTGCCTATTCAAAAAGGATAGAAACCGAGGTGTTAAAATGGAAAATTCCGGTAGTTCGTCTTATGATAAGCATTAATCGGTAAATTTACTCCTACATATAGATTTTCTATTTGACTTGCCCTACAATTGTTTCCTTATGATCACTTTTTTTAATTTTTTATTTTGGAATACTTTGTTCGAAGCTGAAGAAATTCTCTGGATCGTACATTTGTTTGACCATCTTCAGCCTAGTCAAGTTTTCTCCGAAATATGAAGAAGGCCAATCAGGGATCTTTGAGTCACAGTAGTTGCGATATGCGCCGTGGGTATAGGGGAGCATAGATTCACGGAATTTTTCGATCCATCGGATGTTTTTATCCGCTTCCGTATCCTCATGCCAATATGATTGGTATTGGATCATGAACAAAGCTTTACGGTGTACAAATGACGTTGCTTCTGTGGGTACCTGGCTAATTGACCCGCCATAGGCGTCAAACACCACCAAATTAGTTGGGCCGGGGGCAGTTTGCAAGTTATGGATCAATATACCAATTGCCTCATCCGACAGAGGGTCGTAGGCAAAAGCGGAAGAATTCTTAAATTTTTCTTGGACTACCTGTCGTCCCTTAAAAATGTGAACTACATTCATCCAATTAGTCGTGTGAAACTCAATGGACTTGGGCCGAGTTGCATCTTTCAGTGGGTGCATAATCTGCTTAAGCTCTTGTTCCGAGCCGACAAAAACGCCATTGGAAATTAGATCCCGGTTTTGCGCACGAAGTAATAGCACGGATGTCAAACGGGCATCGGTATGGGGAGCCCAAGTCTGCCAATAACGCACCACATTTTCGATTTTGGCAAAGTTCCATGTCATTTTATAGCGAGCAACATGCTCGATTGGATGCACACGAAAGGTAAACGATGTAATCACACCAAAGTTACCGCCTCCCCCGCCACGGCAAGCCCAAAACAGACTTCTGTGTTGATTGTCATTGGCACGGATGATCTTTCCTTGCGCAGTAACCATTTCCACTTCGAGTACGTTATCACAGGTCATTCCCATAAGCCTGGATAACAACCCGTATCCTCCTCCGAGCGTTAATCCGGATACGCCGACCGATCGACAAGTTCCGCCTGGGATGGTCACCCTTTGATTCCAAAGCGCTTCGTACAAAGGCAGCAACCGAAACCCCGCGCCAATCCGCGCCGTGCCGGCCTCTCTATTGATTTCTAGCCTCAGCAGCCCGCTGACATCAATAACGAGACCACCGTCAACGTTTGAAAATGCTTCATAGCTATGTCCGCCGCATCGCATGCGAAAAGGAAGCTGCTGCTTGTGCGCCCATAGGATCGCATTTACAACATCCTGTGTGACCTCACAGTAAACAATCACTATGGGGAATTTGTTAAAGCGGCCGTTGAAATTGCGTCTTGCTTCGTCATAGCCGGGTGAGCTTTGCAGAATCACACGCCCGGTCAGGCCCTCCGTGCTAACCATGTGACGAACCCTCCTTATTAATGTAAGATGTAGAGAACTTTTATATTATCCATATGTAAAACAAAAAGACATAGAACTGAAGGACGAATGGATTCACTTTGTGAACGAAAGTGCTTGACGATTCCACCAACTAATGAGCCTAATGGATGGCAAATACCCATATGAAAAAGCCAAGACCTTTAAGAGGCGCTTGGCTGATTTTTTTCTCTCGTTTTCTAAAGAAAAATTCATTGGGATTCCGATCCAAAAGACTGCACGATACAGGTACATTCATTGGGTTCCCAGGGACATGGACTACTGACTACTGCACCTTTATTTTGTTTACTCTCGAATTTTCTGTTTCGCGTATTCGTCTCACCCGTCTATTCGTCCGTCCTGGGTGGTTGATTTCCTAAAAACCTAATTCAAACCTTCTCCATTGTCCTTCTACATTTCCAAGTGCACCTTGCACGGATCCTTCTTCACCAATCCACCATACTTCCATGCTGCTTGGTTCTGGATACAGCTGTAATACGTCCACAGTAGCCAGCAGCACTGCCTGCTGGAGCTAATTCATATCGGCTCTATTGTTCTCCTTCATTCCAAGAGGCGCCGAAACCTAAAACTAAAACGGTTTTCCTGGATGTGAGTGTGTTACCCTCATTACCCCCTGACCGGTATTATAAACATAGAATGTCCAGTACTTATTGGGGTTCCTTAAATCATTGAACCAACGGGCAGATTTAACACCTGCGGGAACCCATTGGTGAATAATGGTTGGCTCGTATTCCCTCAGCCCACGATCAACCCAAGAACCTTCGCCAGGGGCTAACCCTGCAGGTGCTGGACGTTGTCCCCCCTTGAAAAACAGCTCAAGTATGTTGAAATCTCCCTGTACAGTTGACGGATGCACACTAAAACTAAGCCCGCCCCCCCCTCTGACAACTAGCGGATAGCTTTGTCTTATGGAGGTTTCCTCCCCTACATATTGCCCAGGTTGTTGCCCAGCTTGATACCCAGCTTCATATCCGGCTTGATATAAATCCAGATTAGGACTAGATGTGCGATTAGCTATACCTTCGGCATAGGTATAGGGTGTATAATACGGATGATACACAGACAATCACTCCTCATTTTGTTGTATTCTTCTCGGTATTATATTTAGCTTTCTATGTGTTAGACGATTGTCCATACATAATTTGGCGATTGCCTAACAAAAAAGGTTATCTCCTATGTCGGAGAATCGTACAGGAATGAAATTAAACCCAATTTTATTTACGATGATCCCTTAAAGTACTCTACCCTTTACTTAATAAAAACTACGACTCATATTATTTAGATGGGTAGGTGGAAATAATGGAAGAGTTAAATATCAAGCAGAAAAAATTTGCTGATTTCTATATCCAAACTGGTAATGCCACTGAGAGCTACTTGAGAGCTGGATATAAAGCGGAAGGGAACGCTGCTGAGGCAAGTGCAAGCCGTTTGTTAAGAAATGCTA
>JAQSXG010000336.1 GCA_029256785.1 Neobacillus sp. | reverse complement strand
CAGAAACACTGATGATTCCTGATCGAATGATTTCAGATAAATACGCTCCTGCGGCAAGTGATAAGGCAATTAAAACAAATAAAATAATCGGAATGGAGTTAGTATGAATACCTAAATTAAACTTTTCAGAAATGAGATCAATGAGTAGTGGAAAGCCAAAATAAATGAGCATAATATGCATGATAATGGGTGTTCCTCTAAAAAAGGACACATAACCATTTGTGGCACGATAGAGAAACTTCACTTTATAGACTCTAACGAGCGCAACAGCAATGCCAATTAAAAATCCAACCAATAAGGGAACAATCGTTAAGATGAGAGTAGTAGGAAGCGCCTTTAAAATTTCTTTAAATGCTATCCAAATAAAAGGATTGTCAATCGTCATTTAAAAGCACCTCCTTTTCATGCAGCTACAGTTACAACAGCTTTCTGATAACGATTAACATATTTTTCTAGTTTCATAAATATTTTTTCAAACAATAGTACAACAGCATAATAGATAATGGAAAGTGAAATATACACTTCAAGGGCATGTGCCGTTGAGGCAATTAATGTTTCTCCTCTTCCCACCATGTCCATGACTCCAATTGTAAATGCGAGTGACGTATCCTTTAGTGACCCAATCACCGAATTGGCCACGTTTGGAAATGCAATCCGTATTGCCTGTGGTAGAACGATTCGAAAAAAGTTTTGACTGCTTGTCATCCCAATAGAAATGGCTGCTTCTGTTTGCCCATAATCAACTGCCCGAATGGCTCCTCGGAAAATTTCTGTAAAACCAGCTCCATTGCTAATCGCATAGGTAATAATGACAAAATAAAGCGCCTCAAGCTTAGAAATATCAATATTCACATACATGAGAACGGCAGGTAAGCCATAAAAAACAAGGAATAATTGTATTAAAATTGGTCTCCCTCGAATAAATGAGACATATAAAATGACCATTTGATTTAATAAAGGAATTTTAAATAACCTCGGTATAGCAGCTGCTATACCGATGATAAGTCCAATAATAATTGAAACTACTAAAATTTGTAGAGTCACTCCAAGATAATGAATGAGTGTCGGAATAAACTCTAAGATTAACATTGGATCAAATGCTCTCCCCATTGATATTACGACCTCCAAACGCAAAATCCACTCTATTAAAAATTAACTGTATAGTCAGCACCCAACCACTTTTTGCTTAAATCACCTACAACACCCTCTTTTTTCAATTCAACAAGAGCTTCGTCGATTTTCTCCTGTAGTGGAGTCTCATTTTTTCTAAGCAGGAAGTAAACTTTTGAATTAAGAAGTGGCTCTCCAACAACCTTTTGCTGAGCATCTACAGCGTCATTATTAAAATCCACTGAAAATGGTGTGGTGATTGTTGCATCTGCACGACCTGTTTTAATTTGATTAATAGTTGTATCAGGGCCATTTCCCGCATAAATAATCTCAATCCCAGCATTTTTCTCTTTATTATACTTTTCTATAAAAACAGCAGAATTACTGGTGGCACTTACGATTACCTTTTTCCCTTTTAAATCTTTAATGGAATGAATGTCATTGTTATCTTTATTGACAGTCACATGAAGAGGAAAGACATTATATGGTTCTTTATTAAAAAGAAACTTCTTTTGTCGTTCTTCATTTACTTCCATTTGGTGGGCAATAAAATCAATCTTATTTGTTTCTAAGCTCAATAAAAGATTAGAAAATTCCATTGTTTTAAACTCAAATTCATATTCTGGCAGCTTTTCATCAATTTTTCGAACTAATTCAACATCGTACCCCGTTAGCTTTCCATTTTTATCAATAAAGCAAACATTAGGAAACTGTGTCCCAGTTCCGACAATGATTTTTTGTACTTTTGTTTCCCCTTTAGAAGGTTTCGAGTTTACTTCAGAAGCTGTGTTTGATTTTTGTGAAGAGCATGCTCCAACAACTAATGTAAGTAGGAACACTATAAATACTAGAAATGTTTTTTTCACCTCTTAATCCCCCCGGCTGTTATTTACCAAAAATTTATATTAAATATTCTATTTTGCGTACAGTTTTATACTCATCTTCCACATTCTTACCCATTACCCGATCTAAAATCTTTCTTTCAAAATATACAAAATCATTATCTCTAATTCTAGGTCGTGCAAGTGGAATATGAATATCCATAGCAACATGGCCATCTTCAATCAGCAGCACTCGATTAGCCATAGCAACTGCTTCAGCTACATCATGCGTTACCAAAACAGCTGTGAACTCCTGTTCGCTCCATAGACCTTCGATAAGATCCTGCATTTCGATCCGTGTTAAAGCATCAAGTGCACCAAGGGGTTCGTCTAATAAAAGTAAACTTGGATCTGCTGCAAGGGCCCTAGCTAATGCAACCCTTTGCTTCTGACCACCCGATAATACCCTTGGCCACTCTTTTTCCTTTTCCGCTAAACCAACCTCCGTCAATGCCTTAATAGCTTGATCTTTGTCTTTATTTTCAGTACATATACGAACATTGTCTAAAACTGTTTTCCAAGGTAATAGCCGTGACTCTTGAAAAAGAACCCTTGTTTCAGGGTTGTACCCTGCAACCTTCTCTCCTTCAACGAACACATCCCCACTAGAAGGAGCCTCTAATCCAGCCATTAGTCTTAACAGCGTGCTTTTCCCGCAGCCGCTTCTCCCAACGATCGCTACAAATTCTCCTTGTTCAATTGTGAGGTCAATATTCTGTAAAACCGTTGTTTGACCAAATTGCTTAAAAAGATTTTGAATCGTTATCTGGGTCCCCTTTTTTTCCTTCCGCATTTTGTTCATTCACCCCCATACTGGTTAATTTTTAGAAAAGTTTGGATGCCACTGAAGCCATTTATCTTCTAAGAACTTTGCAATTGAATCCGATAATTTACCCAGTAAGGCGTATATTAAAATACTAAGTACAATGACATCCATTTGCATAAATTCTCTTCCATTCCAAGCCATATAACCAATACCTGAATCTGCTGCAACCGTTTCAGCCACTATCAAAGTAAGCCACATTACTCCCAATGCAAAGCGAACACCTACTAATATAGATGGAAGTGCCCCTGGCAGAATAATATTCCAAAACATTGACATTCGATTTAAGTTATAAACTTTCCCCATTTCCGTTAAACTAGGATCAATTGAGCGAATTCCATGAAATGTATTTAAATAGATTGGGAAAAATACTCCTAAGGAAATCAGAACTAGTTTTGCGGGTTCAGCAATCCCAAACCACAATATCACTAAAGGTATTAATGCTAAATGAGGAACATTTCGGATCATCTGTATGGATGAATCTAATAGTTTTTCAGATGTTGAACTAAGTCCATTAATCAAACCTAAGAGAAAACCTACTCCTCCACCTATAGCAAACCCGATAAATGCTCTTTTGGAACTGTCACCGATATAGTCCAATAACTCTCCCGTTTTTAATAGAGCAATGCATGTTTCAATAATTTTTAATGGCTGAGGAAACGTTTGTGTACCAATGGTTCCACTCGATGTTAACACCTGCCAAAGCACAATTATCAACACGGGCACAATCCAAGGTAATATAATATTTTTCACCATGTCTTTCTTTACCAATCTGTATCACCTGCCGTGTAAATGATGTTTTCCAATAATGATTAATTGTTAATTTTTTCTATTTCTTTATCAAAATCGTGATTCCAGAAAGAGCTCACATCAATTTTATTACTAATTAAACCAGCCTTTTTAAAGGTATCTGCTATGTCCTGTTGTGAATCGGTATTTGTTTCAGAAAGTGGAATAAACCGTGTTGCTCGTTGTTTCTCTCCTTCTTTAAATGTTTCGGAAGCCTGATCGATTGGTTGTTTTGTATTTGTTGCCACAATTTCTGACCATTCTTTTGAATTCTTTCTTTGCCATTCAGATGCTTGATTTAGTCTATCGATAAAATCAACAATGGCAGCATGTTTCCCAGGATCCTTTATTGCGTCCACTGATGCATTCACATGAAAATCTCCAGATAAAATATCCTTTGCACTTGCTAGCGTTCTCGCTCCATTTTGATGTGCAGAAATAATAGCATTTCCATAACTCGCCAATGCTTCAACATTCCCACCAAGAAGGGCGGCTAATCCATCAGAAGTTGTTAATTGAACTGCATCGATATCTTCCCAAGTTAACCCTGCTTCCTCTAACATTTTTAATAGGAAGTAATGAGCAGTTGTATTTTGTACATATGCGACCTTTTTCCCTTTTAAATCTTTCACACTTTTAATATCTGACCCTTTCGCGACAACTAATTCCTGGTTTAGCGTGCTAGATTGTTGAATCGCAATGACTTTAGATTGATCCCCGTTTTGCGATAATGAAGAAAAAATAGGCGGAATTTCACTTGTTACGCCAAAATCCACATGACCAGCAGTCATGGCTTCCAGGATTAAATTTCCACCTTGAAACACACTGTATTCAACTTTATAGGGAGTATCATCAAGTCCTGCGGCAATTAGGGCCTTTTCATGTGCAGACCATCCTGTTTGGCCAACTTTCAACGTTACTTTACTTAAATCTACAGATCCATCTTTCGTTGCTTCCTTCGCACTAGTTTGTTTGCTGCTATCTTTTGAGGCACAACCAGTTAAGCCTATTAAGACTAAAAGACCCATTATTAAGAACATTAGACTAACTTTCTTCATCCTTTTCCCTCACATCAATTCAATTAATTTTTTAATATTATGGTAGTTTGAATATTCAGTATTTTAAAATCGTTATTTTGCGCTTACTTTCAAACTACGCTCTCCATATTCATCTGCTATCTTTAAGGCTTCCTCTACTAACTCATGATTCACATCAAAGGTTAGATTACTTAATGCTTCTTTATTCCATTTCGTACCTGAAGCAATTTCTTTAACTTTAAGGTCACTTTCTACCCCCAATTGTTTCAAGGTAACCGGTAGATTTAGTTCATTTAATATGCTAATAAATTTATTTATTTCTGTTTCAGATTTCCCTTCCAAAATGAACTGTGCTATCAAACCAAATATGACCTTCTCTCCATGAAGACTCCCATGAGTCTCAGAAAGTGACGTAATACTATCATGAATGGCGTGTGCAGGAGCAATACGATATCTTCCACTATTGATGCTTCCTACTAAACCAGCTAAGGCAATGATGGCATCCACAACCTCTTTAAAGGATCTAGTAATCTGTTTTTCTTTATTTGCTTCAATTGCTTGCATGGCATGAGTTTCCAGAAGGGTTAATGCCTGTTTAGCCGTGTTCAATGAAACCTTAAAAGCAAAATCATATTCATCATTTTTGTTATTTGGGGCATACTCATACCATTTAACAAGAGTATCCCCGATTCCCGATTGTAAATATCTTACCGGTGCTTCAACTAATATTTTCGTGTCCGCTAAAACAACTTTTGGTGATGATTGCAATGGACGATGATCAACAACCTTCCCATGCTCATTATAAATGACAGTTAGGGCAGACCAAGCAGCGCAAGTTGCAGCGATCGTTGGAATCGTCACAACTGGGAGGTGACTATCTTCAGCTACTGCTTTTGCA
>JAQSXG010000335.1 GCA_029256785.1 Neobacillus sp. | reverse complement strand
TATAGAATCAAAAAAAATTGGTAGCAAATCCGTTCTTTTTTTCGGATTTGCCACCAATCTTAGTCCTTCTATTACGAGTGTTACTTAAATAGTCCTGCTTCCCTTGCTGCCTCAAAACTGTTCCGAGCAAACTCAAACGGACTCATACCAACATTCTCCCAGTGCATATACATTAACCGTGGCTCATCAAACAGCCAATGGTTATGAAATGCTGTTACGATAAGTCCTCTTCTTCGTAATGCATCGAGCATTGGATTTACTTCTTTCTGAAGGAGTACCGTTTCACCTAGGTTAAGACCATTATTTTCAAAGGATAACATAAATGGAAGTGCTAATGGGGAGCGGGTGCGGCGTCCTAAAATTTTGGCTCTTATATCATCTCTAAGTCGCATAACAACACAGACAGGAGCAGCGGTGACTACTTCTCCTCCAATAATATCTGCAAGTCTTTGACAAGTTGACTCATTAACGCCCCCAACATTATCCTCTCTATCCTTTTTTCTTTTAGATCTTCTCATAGGGGACTCTGAACTTGGTCCGAACTCATTATCACCCCCAACGTTCGTATCGTCTCTATCTGAACCACTAAAAAAATTCTGGTTTCCATCATTATCAAATTCTCTTCTAGCCAAATAAACCAACTCCTTTTTTAATATCACTAAACAGTCTATTCTGAGCTGTTGGACAAGCATGGACAGAATAACTAGGACAGAAAATTTTTTTACAAGACTTTACATTTCTTTAGATTTGAAGAAATTGAGTTCATGAATCCTATAAACTAATGCTTAAATTGAGTTGACAACACAAATAATATTTTTTAAACTTATATAGACCAATTGGTATAATAATGGAGTGGGATTATATGATGAATCAAGTAAAAGAAAATTCTAAGGATAAATTAATAAAAACGGCATCTCGTCTTTTCCAATTACAGGGGTATCACGCAACAGGATTGAACCAGATTACAAAAGAGAGTGGGGCACCTAAAGGGTCCTTGTATTATCATTTTCCAAATGGAAAAGAACAACTCGCCATTGAATCGGTTCGATTAACCGCAAATTTTGTTTCCGAACAAATTGTCGAGGGATTAAATAAAACTCAAGATCCTGCAAAGGCGATTCAGAATCTGATTGAGGATATGGCTAAACAATTTCAGAGAGAGGCTCGAAAAGGGGGCATCCCAATTGCATCTGTTGCACTTGAAACAGCTCTTATCAGTGAACCACTAAGAGAGGTCTGTCAGTCAGCATATGCAAACTTTCAAGCACTCTTTACTCAAAAATTAGTTCAAGCTGGTTTTGAAGAAAGTCGGGCAAAGGATATGGGAGTTGTAATCAATTCAATGATTGAAGGTGCCTTTCTCATTTCCTTTACAACAGGGAACGTTGAACCATTGCTATTAGTTGCAAAACAAATTCCAGTTGTTCTTAAATAGGGGGACTGGATTTTGTTTTGTTATTAATTATATAGACTGGTCTAATATAAAATGAATGAATAGGGAGTAAGCGAATATGATGAAAATATTAGTGACAGGTGCTTCAGGCAATGTTGGTCGATTTGTGATAGAAGAATTATTAAAGAAGGGAGAACAAGTTGTTGCTGCCGGTACAAATATCCAAAAACTAAGAGATATATTCAAAGATAGGGTCGACACAGCCTATTTTGATTTTACAAATAAGGATACATATAATGAAGCCCTTGAAAATGTTGATCGAGTTTTTTTAATGAGGCCACCACACCTGGGAAAACCAGAAGACTTGTATCCGTTCATTGATGCTTTGAAGCCTCAAAATATAAAGCTAGTTTCATTTTTATCTTTAATGGGAGTTGAAAACAACCCAATCCCACCTCATCATAAAATTGAAAAATATATTGAAGCATCAGGAATTCCCTATGCTCATATACGACCAGGGTTTTTTATGCAAAATGTATCGGGTATTCATTCTGTTGAAATTAGAGAGAAGAATCAGGTTTTTGTGCCTGCAGGAAACAGCAAAACAAGTTTTATAGATGCTGCAGATATTGGATTATCAACAGCCACATTACTTCACGAACCTGATAAATATAGAAATACCGCTTATACCATAACCGGTCCAGAGGCGTTAGATTATTATCAAGTTGCAGAAATTCTAAGTCAGGTAACCGGACGACAAATCACTTATGCAAAACCAGGATATTTGAAATATAGAAGGTATTACATTAAAACCCGTGGACTTGAAAAAGGATATGTTAATGTCACTGTGGCACTTTATTTTATGACAAGGATGGGGACAGCAAAAAAGGTTACCGACGATTTTGTTAATTTAACCGGGAGATATCCACGTTCCTTTGAAGACTTTGCAAGAGTGAATATAGATTGTTTTATATGAAAAACTAAGCTGAAAACGTGCTAAGTACTCGAAATTATTTGGCTTCTATATAACCATTGGGGGAATGATCACGAAGGTAAAAACAGTAAAAAAACTTTGAACGAATATCCTACTTTGGTCGTAATACTTATAGTTATTAATATAAATAAGTAAATAAATAAATAGGTAAAGGGCGATGAGAAGGATGAGTAAAGAGTTTGAAGTGATGGTACCAGGGCAATTTCCGTTAGCAGCGACATTAACGATACCAGGTGGTAGTGAAGAAAAACATCCATTGGTCGTTATGGTTCACGGCAGTGGGCCAACAGATCGGGATTCGAATGCGAAAGGGATGCCGATGAATATTTTTAAGGAATTGAGTGAAACGGTGGCTACAGAGGGGTTTGCAAGTATCCGTTATGATAAGCGTGGAGTTGGTGCAAGTGAAGGAGATTTTTATGAAACAGGGGTACAGGATCTAATAGATGATGCTCAAGCAGCATTGGAATTTGCAAAAAAACATCCCAACATAGATTCAGAGAATGTAATTCTACTTGGCCATAGTGAAGGAAGTATTTTAGCACCATTCATAAATGAAAAAGTTCCAGTTGATGGGATTATTCTTCTGTCTGGAACAGCTGAACCTCTAGCAGATACGATGACATGGCAGCGTGAAGAAATAATAAAGGATGTACGCTCAGTAAAAGGAATTCAAGGCTGGCTACTTCGATTATTAAAAGTGGATGAAAAAATCACAAAAATGAATGATGATTTAATAGAGGCGCTGCTTGCATCAGATGAGCCAGTGATAAAGTATAAAGGGAAAAAGATTAACGCGAAATGGAATCGAGAGCATATACAATTTGATGTTTCACAATCATTACAAAAGGTCACCTGTCCTGTTCTTGCGATTACTGGAACAAAAGATGTAAACGTTAAGGTTAGTGACCTAGAAAAGATCAAAACATTGGTGCAAGGTGAATGTGAAACACATACTATTCAAGATATGACACATATGCTGAGGAAAACAGATGTGGAAAACAGCTTTAGCAAAATCATGAATAATAATAAAAAGTCCCTAAAACAACCTGTTGACGCTGAACTTAAGGAAATCATTCAGACATGGCTAAGAAATTGGAATAACAGCAAGAGTAAGATTGAAGAATCTGAAATGATAATAAACTAGTTACACAGAAGGAAAGTCCTTTTGTAAAAAATCATCAAAGAACAAGGTTAAAAGTACCACCCCCATGGTCACATATGGACGAACACTCCTTACATATACTTGGAAGGGAAGAGTATTGTGGAGGAGGGGGAATATGGCAGGAAATCCGATTGTTGCTAGGTCATTAGACGAAATTAAATTTTGGTCTAGGATTATGAAGGAACATGCATTGTTTTTAAGCCTTGGATTTACGTATGAACAGAAACAATTAATTGAAGAAGCGCAGGGATATATCGCTTTATTTGAAAGGATTGAGGAGAAGCTTTCTAGATTTACGCTGGATTCAGATCTGCGTCAAGTGCAAGCATTTAATTCTGAGGTTTATCAAGCGGCAGCCTCTATTTATGGCTATAAAAGAAAGGTATTAGATTTAACTCTGAGTTGTAAAATCATAACAAACAATTTCCCTTTATTAGTCGATCATATTAGCCGAGAAGCTGCGTATTTTGCGAATCGTTTACAAGAACTGAATGCAGGGAAATTAGCGCCTACTCCCGATAAAGTTATTGAAGAGAATGTATTCTTCCTTAAAATTATGGCAGACCATGCGAAGTTTATTGGACATCTGTTAGACCCATCGGAGAGAAAATTAGTCGACCAGGCACGAGAATTTAGTCATGATTTTGATCAATTATTGTTCCAAGCCGTTGATTTGGAATATATGCGGCCACAATCTGAAACAAAACCAATACTAAGTCATTTTTTGAATCAAAATAAAGTTTCCGTTGCTTCCCTAAGAGATTTTAAGAAAACAGCTCGAGAGTTAATTGAAGCCTGTCGGATAAAAAGCAATATTCACCCACTGCTAGCAGACCATACATTCAGAGAAGCTGAGAGGTTTTTGGAGATTATAGATCTGTTCGAAACAAATCTGAGTGGAAGATAAATTTAACAAATTAGAATCAGGAACCACTGTTAACAAAACAGGAGAATTGTAACTAAAAAAGAGTGGCAAATTGTATATCAATTTCTCACTCTTTTTATTTTACAAAAATTCATTTATTATTATTTAATCACTTGAATCATAATCTTAGTGACGTAATGTTCCTTATGATTCATTACAACTGTATCGTATATATACTCTTCAAAAACATAATCACCCATGGCAACATGTAGACGTTCCATCTCTGAAAAAAGTCGCCCGTATGTTTGATCGATGGTTTTGTCATCACCCAAATGATAGCCCACGAGAAAGTCTCCCTTAACACTTTTAAAATATTGATATCCTTCCTTTGGAGTGGGTTGCTCAATATATAAATAGCTATAATTAGAGAATTCACCCTTTAATATATGCTCCCGTTTCGTTATCACGCCTAATGGATAGCCAGAATCAAGTTGTGATACGTTCAATTCATTAATAAAATCTGAAACAACCTCTACAAATTCCTCACTGGTTATATTTTCAATATTTCTACTTAAATAAAGTGTTACTTCAGGTAATTGCTCAAGAGTAATTTGATGAAAATCAAGGCGTGACGCTTCTTCCATTAATGCAATTTTTGCCTCGATTACTTTCTGCTTCATTTCCATCTCCTGAATTTTCTTTACCATCTCATCTTTTTTCCGATACATTAAAGACAAAAAACCTTCTGGCGATTTATTTTGCATATATTGCTGAATATCATTTAGCGACATTCCAAGATCTTTTAATAAATCAATCACAAAAAATAGCTCTATCTGGCGAATGGAATAAAAACGGTAACCTTTTTCATTTTTCATTACCGGAGACAAAAGCCCTATTTGATCGTAAAAGAAAAGCGTCTGTTTGTTCACTTTGCAAAGCTTCGCAAACTCACCTGTCGTTAAGTATTTTCCATTTTTTTTATTCATTCATTACAACTCCACCCTTGACTATATAGTTACTATATACACTAGGATATAGAAAGTAAACAAACGATAGGTTGTTAACGTGAATAGTTTTGTTAAGGGGAATGTAAAAAGATGAAGTCTAACAAAGTCACTTTAGGATTAT
>JAQSXG010000334.1 GCA_029256785.1 Neobacillus sp. | reverse complement strand
TTTCCATTGTGCCCACCAAATATGTTCTTCCTTTGTCAACTGAATAGGTAAACATAACGTCCAGTTGCTCGCTCTGAAATTATCTGCTAAAATAACTTTGCGGAAAGATGAACCGATTTGCTGCTTCTGGGAGGGACCAAGTCTATTAAGGAAGAATTTACACTGGAATATATCTGCCTTAGCTGTACCTAAATCGCCAATAAAGATATCAATACCTCCATCGCCTGAACTTGATTGTGGACTTTTTACATTTCGTTCAGGAAATTTCCTGATCAGTACTGCGGTGCATACTTCCTCAAAACGGCTTCTTGCACCTTCAATTTTATATTGCTTGGCTAGATATTCCCATTCTATCATAAATTTCTACGCTACTTAAATATTTGAAGGGGTTGGCTAGTGCCCTCAAAGCAATAACGAAATTAGCTAGTACCTTTTAGAATGAATGAACTACCTTATACAGATTATCTACTAAAATGCAACAAGCAGTCTCTATCCAATTGAACCCCTTAGGTCGAATTTAGTTCAAATACTTAGGAGTTCAAACGATGTGTAAAACTTTTTGACATACGGGTATTTGAAATAATATTAATGATAGTTTGAATACTGTATTTTCCTTTTATCGCAGGTCCCATCCAACAAGGACCTGCTGATCTCCATAACAATCTCATTTTTATCTAACCCTTTTATTTTTTATTTTAGTAATCATATTTAATAACCAAAAAGACTTATGAAGAAAAAGACAAAACAGATCATTGAAGCCCACTATACGAATATAAACGACACGAATGCCTTAAAAAAGATTTTTCAGGAAGTATTGATTTATTACGTTGAATTTCATAACACGCCTACTGATATTATTTGTGAAGGCGATGATTCTCTGTTCTGTTCTATTCATCAGTTTTTTAGTTCAGAAGATGCCCATAATTGTATCGGCTGTAATATGAACGAATCCAACCGGAGGATCGAAACATTTTTACTGGGTTATCGTCTCTTTAATGATGAATACACCGCCTTTACTACTTTTATATTCCTACTATACCTCCAGGTGGAACAGATATTTGAATATTTCGATATCGTCAAACTTCCTGAACCCTACAAGCAAAAGCACTTTCAGGTATTTTATGATGTAAAACGCTGGGCCAATTTCTTAAAACATCCTAAAACATTTTGCCTAGTACATCATCCCATCTGGACTTATGAGGATGATAAAGATGATTATTCAGAGTCAGATTCACCAATCATCAATACCAAATTTGTCAACCGATATTACAGTGGCGACAAACATAACAATGAACTATCCAAAGCATTACTCAATAAACAGGATCTGAAAGTAATATTCCCAAATCCCTTTTCCTTAGTAAAGCGCTTTTGTGAAGCCCAGAAAAAGTTTGTCCTTATCATAAAAGACAATCTGATCATACGCGAGATGCTTGATGATAAAGCAACTATCAGAGACTATTACGATTCATTTGCAGATCAGGATACTTCTTCAAATGATCTATAATCTTATCCCAAATTTTACTTTACTATTTAAGCACCAGTAATTCCGCTGCAAAATACACCACCTTGGTTTAGAGTTTTAGAAGTCTGATTAAAATGTGACGGTATCTGGGTATTTCGAGTAATGATGCCAGTGATTTCGGTCAAACCGTGCCACTTAAAGGATTGAAAGAGTTTAAGGAATTGCATTATTCCTTTATCAGAAAATTAAAAGATCTGAATTAAAGAATACGGGGCACGTTGTAAGTATCTATAACTGGGTGTCGATTGAAATAAGCCTACATTCTTTGAAATCAAGATTTGTTAAAATATTAAGGTCAAGATTTCGCTTGCTTTGATAATGCACACAAAATTTGTAATTTGTGATAAGATATTTCTATGGCAAAATTTTTGACAACAACTGGCACCGCATCTTGTATTGAAGATATTGTAAGAAAGGCTTTAAATCAACTGACGTTAATTACACCTTATCTCAAATTGAGTAAGCAGTTCGAGCAGCGGTTAAAAGACGCGAATAAAAGGAAAGTAAAAATGACCATTATATATGGTAAAGTGGAACTATCAAAGCTTGAATTGGAAAAGTTGATGCGCCTGGAACACCTTGAGCTTTTATTCTGCGAAAACCTGCATGCTAAATGCTACATAAACGACGAAACTATGGTGATGTCGTCGATGAACCTACATGAGTATTCTGAAAGATATAATCGAGAGATGGGTATCTTATTTACCAAGAGCGATGATCCGGAAATATTCGAAGATGTTTTGATTGAAGTTGAATCAATCAAAAGTGCATCCCGACCCATAAAAAACAGACTCTTTAGTCCCAAAATTGAAGAACCTTATATTAACCTTACAGATTTCCATCTGCCGTTGATCCAAAAGTTGCTTGAAGCTGAATTTCCTGATAGAGGCTTTTACATAGAGGATTCTACTCTAAAATGCAACTATACAGAGGGACTCCGGCTTCATGTCGATCAAAGGGCAATTTTTAGATTTGATGCTTTCGATGGCAAAGCAAAACTTAAGAAGATGCTTGACTCTACCGAATACAATGCACGCTGTTTTTGGAATGAAAAGACGCTTCATTTCTATCTTCCAAAAGGTTATCAACCGGAGGTATCTGAGGAAGAGCAAGAGTATATTTCAGAATACCTACTAGATTTTATAAAGACGGTTGCAAAATTCATCAATTAATGGGAATATAAATTCCTTACTATTCTATTTTCATATTTTCTTGTTCAGAAGACTTAAAACTGATATTTTTCATGGCGTCATATCCATAAAAACGTTCAACATATTGTCCCTTGCTTATGCCAAAGTTTCAAAAAAAATAATAGACGACTTTGATTTTCCGAAGATCAAATCAGATGGTTGTATTGTACCTATGATTATATAAAATTAAAAAGGAGAAGTTCTAGTTTTACCAGTTTTTTATTGTCCTTATTATTACAAAAGATAAATGAAAATGATGTTTCTTTTCTTTGCCCTTCAAAACTTATGCAAAGTCGATGTGTTTTCAATGTCTCGACTGCCGTGTCAATAACTTTAGTGAAACCTGTCACTTTCGTATTGAAAATTAATAGCGCAGCTTTACCATCTCTCCATAAGACATAACGTTCAAAAAGTTGATCCACGGCCTGTGACAAATAAATCTATCCGTTCCATAATTTACATTCCGCAACAAGCAGAACTTCCTTCTCTCTATTTCTTATCAGAATATCGCTTTTGCCATCCCCATGAAATGTTTCACCTGTGGCTGTATGATTGTTTGATAAGGAGTCAAGATAATTAACAAAATAATCACGATACCGTTCTTCATCCATCTTATTAGCTAATGACCTAAAACCTTCTAATCCGACACCAAGTTTCAACATATAATCAAGAATTTGAAAATATGCAACTTCACTAATTCCAGAAATGACTTCATCCTTAAAAATCGGATCAGTCGGACTTCTGGAAAAATAGTTTTCTAATGTAAGATTTACTTCTTCACGTGTTTCCTCTATAGAAAAAGGTCTACGAGCATATATTGTCAAATCGCTATTGCCATTTTCTTTCTGGGTTATATTAACAAGACCAACAGAGGATAGTTTTCTGATATGTTTTGCGACTATATCCAGCAGGTCACTTGATCTAAGAAAGACCTTAACCCAGAAAACATTATCGCTTTGTCTGATGTCTGTTTCAAATTTCTTTCCCCTCACGTTATTATTTTCAGCGTATTGTACTCTTTGATGAGAATATTTAATTCTTTCCTTTTCTAGTTGCATTTTTCTGCTGTCAAAAGATTGAACTATTTTTTTGCAAATGGAATCTGAAGAAAAAGTTTTTGCAACCGGGTAAAGAAATTCCACATCGACTCGGGGATATAATAAATGAATCAACTTCAAAAGTTGATCATCTTTCAATAAATACTTCTTCTGCGTGTGGCACATAAAAAGGATATCCAAATCATGATTCAATTCATTCAGCTCTATTTTGCTGGCATTGATTGCGTATTTAAATAGTTCATCCATGAAAAGGTTTATCGCAAAATCCAATGAAGTATCTGAATTGAGTGCATTTCCGTTTTGATGTAAAATGGTGATAATTGCGGCAAAATTTTTTGCATGCAAATTTTGGTATATAATTTCTTGACTAAGCATTTTATTTCTTAAAATATTCGCATTTATCAAACATATCCTATTTGTTTAGCTAATTTTTAAAAATACTAAATTCCTACATTTTTGAGATAAATGTTTTGTCCCCTAAATTCATTACTAAATGCTGAAAAATCCTTAAATTAACCGAGTAGTATATTGTCTAAACTATCAATCCATGCATTTGACGCTGTGCGCATGTTGATCTGATGCTTCTTGGTCATTATAAGATGTGAGTAGAAAGCCAGTCTTCTCCTTGACATCAGACATTCAAAGCGCTACAACACAAAATCGGTATAATCGGGCTCCACGACCCCATAAAAAGAATTTTTGGTAACTTGTCCAAAGGATTATACAACATTGGATTAAGATGCGTAAAATATTCCTTTCCATCACAATGTAATTTATTGCATTATTTTAAGATCTCGAAATACCTTTTTGGTAATTTCCTTCCTACAGCTGGAAAAATCTGATCTATTGAATTTACGGTCCTGTATAAGTCGTGTCGCGAAGAAATACACATTTTTACCAGACTCAAGGTATCCTACCCACCATCCTGTGTTCGTATTATGCTCCATTGTCCATCCAGTTTTTGACCGTATTAAGTAGTCTTTTTCTTTCTCTGTTATCATTACCTCTTTGACAATGTTCATATTTCGATTGGAAAAAGGCAAATTCCCATCATATAATCGTTTCAAAAATTCAATCTGATTGATAGGAGAAATACTCATCGCTCCAAAATTCCAAAAATCTTCTCCTTTTTCAGTTAGATCGACATTTCCATAACCTGATTCTCGTAAAAACTTTTGGTAGGTAGATCTGTCTATTTTCTTTGCAAGCTCAATAAAAGCCCAGCCTGCAGATACCTGAAAAGCTTCTTTTACTGCAATATCTCTGTAAATATCGGGACGATAGCCATATTTAATGGTATCTATTAATCCCGGCCATTTCACCACAGCATTTTCGTCTTTGATCGTATTTGTCTCTAATGCGATGAGCATATTGATGATCTTAAACGTAGATGCAGGCACCCTTTCAATCTTGGAATCCGATGTATCGGATACAAACCAGATGTCATTTACATTATCATAAATAGCTATAGTCCCTCTTACCCCACATTCCTTAAAATACCGCTGAATATTGGGCATTACAATTCTCGTACCTTTAGAAAATATCCCTTTTGTCTGTCCATTTACCCCAGAAACATAAAAGGCAGCTACAATTATCAACAGTGTAATTCTTAATATCATTTTTATAACATAGTTATCGGAGCTGAAAAATTCTTACTGTAATTCATCATTCAGTCTTCTTTTTAAGTCCACACAGGATAAGTTAATAATATTTTTCTAAATCATTACCTTTAAACCACTATGCTACAAGTAACCTGTGCTATTATAGAACACACCAACAAAA
>JAQSXG010000333.1 GCA_029256785.1 Neobacillus sp. | reverse complement strand
AAATATTGCAGCCTCAGAAACACCAACTTGACCAATTGCGGAGTTGTAAATCATATGACCAATCGCGGTTGCAATAATAGCTGATGCAAGGAAAATCATCCAAATATCAAAGCTTCCATTAGATAACTCCTTTAATCCATTTGGTTCCTTAAAAAGGCTAATAACGAAAAGTACAATTGAACCAAAAAGTAGCATATAGCCTGTCATGAGACTAGGTTCAAAGGTTTTTGAGATTTTTTTAATCATGACAAAACTAAAAGATTGAGTAACTATGGATAAAAAGACATAAATATCCCCAAAGGAAACAGCTTTAACCCCGCCACTTCCTACCACAACGATAAAAGAGACACCGGCTATACCTAAAAGGATTCCGAGAATTTGCAAAATGCTAATCCTGTTCTTTAAAAAAAGAAAGGCCACAATCGTAGATAGTATTGGACCAAGCCCTAAAATAAGTCCTCCATTTGATGCAGACGTATTTAAAAGCCCCAGTGATAAAAAGTAATGATGGCAGACAACATTAAATATAGCAGCGATAAAAATATAGATAAACTCTTTTCTTGATGGAAGCCTGACCTTTTTTAAGAAAAAAAGGATAACAAATACGCCAATGGCAGCTGTAAAAACCCTCAATGCGGTAATCGTAAGCGGCTGGAAGGTCGTAACAACCATTTTTGTTGCAATGACATTCAAACCCCAAGCAACCATTACAAAAATTAATAAAAAATATATCCGATAATTAGGAGCCTTTTTCAAATTTTCCACTTCTTTCTAGTAACATCAAAAGCTTTTAAACTACAAAAATATAATGCACCTATTATACAACATTTGGTATATAATTGAAATTCTTTTCGATTCCCGAAAGATTAATAGTATGATATTCTGTGTAATGTAGGTGTTTGGAATGAGAATAGAAAACAGACATGGAGAGAGAAGCCTATGCAACAAAAGATAAATCATCTTCTTGAAAAATTAATGCCGTTAATTACCCCAATAAGTGTGGTCATTGGAGTTATCTTTTCTGCCTTTCTAAAGGATTTTTCCTACTTGATCCCATGGATATTTGCGTTTATGACGTTTGCAGGGAGTTTAAGCTCGAATATTAAATCACTTTCTGAGGTAATTACTCGCCCATTTCCGATTGTGGTGGGAATGAGTATTTTACATGTAATCATGCCATTATGGGCGTGGTCTGTTGGACATATTGCTTTTCAGGGAGATGTCTATACCATCACAGGAATGATTCTAGCGATGGTTATTCCAACAGGGATAACAAGCTTCATTTGGGTCTCGATTTATAAAGGGAATATCCCAATGACATTATCGCTCATATTAATGGACACTATCCTTTCCCCGCTCATTGTTCCATTCTCTATTTCACTGCTCGTTGGCGCAAAAATCGAGATGGATTCATTGAGCATCATGCAGGGGTTAGTAGGTATGATTGTTATCCCATCACTAGTTGGGATGGTTTTAAATCAGATTACAAAAGGAAGAGTAACAAAAACATTAAGCCCGCGTCTAGCCCCTTTTTCAAAAATTGGCCTTGGCTTTGTTGTCATGCTAAATGGTGCAGTTGTTGCACCCTATTTGAAAAATATAGATCTAAAACTTATAAGCATCGCTCTCGTTGTCTTTCTGATTGCATTATCAGGTTATCTCTTTTCTTTCTTTATTGGAAAATTATTAAAGTTTGATCGCGCTACGGTGACATCCTTGACCTTTATAGGTGGAATGAGAAATATTAGTGCCGGAGCAGTAATTGCTGTATCTTATTTTCCCGCTGCGGTGGCAGTCCCAGTTGTTGTAGGAATGCTGTTCCAACAAGTATTAGCATCACTAAACGGACATATAATTGACAGGTATTATAATAAAAAGTCAGTGCAACAACAATCTACATCTTTATAACAACGAAGACATCTCAAATAAAGTTTGGGATGTTTTTTTGTAAATTTAATAACGTTTAAGGGCAAAGTAATGAATGGCGATTAAGGTTGACATGAAACCAAAAGGTTATATATAATGAAAAAAAGTAAAACCAAATGGTTTTATATTAAAGTGAAAGTAGGATATTATCAGATGGAAAATACATTACAAGATATTAAGAAAACTGTTATTTTTAAAGCACCAATTCAAAGAGTTTGGGAGCAAATTTCAACGTCTGAAGGAATTGCTGCTTGGTTCATGCAAAATGACTTCAAACCAGAAGTGGGACATGAATTTCATTTACAATCACCCTTTGGTCCATCACCTTGTAAAGTAACAGAAGTGGAGCCACCGAACCGCCTATCATTTACATGGGATACAGACGGTTGGTTCGCTTCATTTATTTTAAAAGAGATAGGTGACAAAACAGAATTTACGCTAATCCACGGTGGCTGGAAGAAACAAGGTGAAAAAGTTGAGAAAGCAAACGAAGATGCAGCTGTCATCCGTGAAAGAATGTCTGGTGGTTGGACAGGAATTCTTGAAAGTCTTCGTAAACTAGTGGAATACTAATGTCATCCTCTGCACAAAAGCATGATGTCTTTCAGGCCATTGCGGATCCAACACGTCGGAAGGTTTTGCAGTTACTTGCCGAACAGGAATTAGCAATCTCAGAAATCACTGCTCATTTTCCAATGACTCGTACTGCGGTGGCGAAGCACCTTCAAGTCCTTACTGAAGCAGAATTAGTCAGTGGTCGTAAGGTGGGCAGGGAGAAGATTTACCGACTTCAGCCTGAACCGTTAACAGAATTAAAACAATGGCTCTCTTTTTACGAAAGGTTCTGGGATAATAAGCTGTCGGTACTCAAGCACTTGGTGGAAGACCATCCAAACGATGGGTTAAAAGTGATTAAACCTGAACCGAATAAATGAAATGTAAGAGCGATACATCTAGGTGGTGTATCGCTTTAATATTGACATGAGTTTTTATTTATGATAAAAAAATAGTGTCGATTAGCACTCTAAGTAGAAGAGTGCTAACTGTGTCCTACATATTGAAAGGAGTGTAATTATGGCAAAAAAACAGTTTAAAGCAGAATCTAAAAGGCTATTAGAAATGATGATTAACTCCATTTATACCCAACGTGAGGTATTTTTACGGGAGCTTATTTCTAATGCAAGTGATGCAATTGATAAGCTTTATTACAAATCCTTAACCGATCCCGCTTTAAATTTTGATAAGGACAGCTACTTTATTAAGGTGACCGCAGACAAGGAAAACAGGATCCTAAAAATCACCGATACTGGTATTGGAATGACAAAAGAGGAAATGGAAAGTAACCTTGGAATCATTGCCAAGAGTGGTTCGTTAGCTTTTAAAACGGAAAATGAGCTAAAAGATGGACATGATATTATTGGTCAGTTTGGTGTTGGTTTTTATGCGGCATTCATGGTAGCTGATGTAGTAACGGTAATCAGTAAGGCACTAGGCAGTGAAGAAGCCTACAAGTGGGAATCAAAAGGCGCGGACGGTTACACGATTGTACCTTGTGAGAAGGATTCAGTAGGAACTGAAATTATTCTAACCATCAAAGAAAACTCAGAGGACGAATCGTATGATGAGTATTTGGAAGAATACCGTTTAAAGTCAATCATCAAAAAATACTCTGACTTTATTCGCTATCCAATTAAGATGGATATTTCTGGCCAAAGACCGAAAGCGGACAGCGAAAATGAGTTTGAAGAATATGTTGAAGAGCAAATTATCAACAGCATGGTACCGATTTGGCGGAAGAATAAAAGTGAATTGACTACTGAAGATTATGAGAATTTTTATAATGAAAAACACTATGGCTTTGATAAGCCGCTAAAGCATATTCATATTAGTGTGGATGGTACGATAAGATATAATTCCATTTTATATATTCCAGAGAAAACTCCTTTTGATTTTTACTCGAAGGAATATGAAAAGGGCTTAGAGCTCTATTCAAATGGCGTGTTAATTATGAATAAGTGTGCAGACCTACTTCCAGACTATTTTAGTTTTGTTAAAGGGATGGTCGATTCTGAGGACTTATCACTAAATATTTCACGTGAAATGCTTCAGCATGATCGACAATTAAAGCTCATTGCAAAAAATATTAATAAGAAAATTAAGAGTGAACTGCAAAGCTTATTGAAAAATGAAAGAGATAAGTATGTGGAATTTTATAAATCCTTTGGCCGTCAATTGAAATTTGGGGTTTATAATGATTTCGGCAGCAATAAGGAAGTCTTGCAGGACTTAATCATGTTCTATTCTTCTATAGAAAAGAAGTTAGTCACTTTGGATGAGTATGTGTCAAGAATGCCTGAGGATCAAAAGTATATCTATTATGCTTCTGGGGAATCGAATGAAAGAATTGACAAGCTCCCACAAACCGAATTAGTAGCAGATAAAGGTTATGAAATTTTATATTTCACGGATGAAGTGGATGAGTTTGCGATTAAGATGTTAATGAACTACAAGGAAAAAGAATTTAAATCAGTTTCAAGTGGTGACTTAGGATTTGAAGCAGATGACCAAAAAGATACCACAGAAGATGAAACGGAAAACAAAGAATTGTTTGAGTACATGAAAGAAGTACTTTCCGATAAAGTGAAGGCAGTAAAGGTGTCGAAACGTTTAAAGTCGCACCCTGTATGCTTATCAACGGAAGGTGAAGTATCGATTGAAATGGAAAAAATCCTAGCAGCGATGCCTGATAATCAAAATATCAAAGCGGACAAGGTGTTAGAGATTAATACAAATCATGAGGTGTTCCAATCATTAAAAGATGCGTTTGCAAACGATAAACAGAAAGTAGATTTATATACTAAACTGTTATACAACCAAGCATTATTAATTGAAGGCTTGCCAATCCAGGATCCGGTTGAATTTACGAATGATATTTGTAAGGTAATGGTTTAACAAAGAAATCCACACAAATTATGTGTGGATTTTTTTTACATATGGGCTACTATACTGAGACAACAGTAGATTGCAACCGAAGAAATATTCTTCTCAAGGCTCCGATAGACAAAAGTCAGTCTGGGAGCGGTAGATCTGTCCATCGTCAAGGCTCCGATAGACAAAACCCAGTCGGGAAGCGATAGAAATGTCCATCGTGAAGGTTCCGATGGACAAAACCCTGTCTGTGAACGGTAAAAATGTCCATCGTCAAGGCTTCAAAGGAAAAAAGCATGTAAGGTGGAAATAAAAATGCCCTTCAAGGATTGGAAGGACATCAACTCACTTACTCTTCTTCTTTATTGAACCATAGTGGTTCGTTGTCATCTACTTCGCCATTATAATTAATTAAGATTTCTTCGCCGGCTTTGATGTCTTTATATGCATAGAAATCAAAGGTATGGTTTGGAAAGTTAATATCATAGACTGCGTTCGGCTCATAGGAATGATTAAACAGCATGCCATATCCTAAAAGCAATGCGGTATGATTGATTCCATACTCAAATGCGTAGTCCGCAAGCAGTGTTTTTTCGATATGTTCATGCTCCTCATTCGGGTAAGGGATAACTGGGGCCTCGTGAATGAGTTCACCTTTTTTGATATCACGTTTTGCGAATACGCCTCTATTTAACTCGCCATC
>JAQSXG010000332.1 GCA_029256785.1 Neobacillus sp. | reverse complement strand
GTGAGGGGAGGGCTAAATAATTTAGAAAACTCCATATCATCAAAGCCTATGACAGAAATGTCCTCGGGTACCTTATAACCATTTTCTCGAAGAAGATTAATGAGTGCATACGCAACCCTATCGTTTCCGCTGATCCAAGCAGTAGGCATGCTTTGCAAATTTTCAATATATGGACGTAGTTCATCCATCCCTGTTAACAAGGTATTTAACTTGCTATCAGGAGTAATACAATGTTCCGGATTTACTATAAACCCGCAATTGTTCATTCCTTTTTGAAAACCTAACCAACGATCGTATAGACTTGATGTATTATCTCGAGCTCCAATGAACCCGATGTTTGTATGTCCCAATTCCTTGAGATATAAAACTGCTTTATACGTACCATTAATATTGTCAGTCAAAATATAATTTGCTTCAACGTCATCGTAGTAGTTATCTAGAAAAACAACACCTTCAACTGAATTTTTTAATTTGCGTGCGTAAGCGGCTTGGACTACTCCAACTAAAATGACGGCGTTTGTCTGACTTACTTCATCCGGAAGAATGAGTAGATCTTCCTCTTCTTTTGATAGGCGATATACTTGAAAAGCATATTCGTTTTCCAAAGCCTCGCGTTCAATGACCTGAAATATGTCGTAATAAAAGAATTTGTCGTCAGCAATATATTCTGGAATGATTAATAAAAGTTTTCTTTTGGTGATTTCTGCATCGTTCTTATTTAGGTCTTTGTAACCCATCTCCGCGGCTATTTCAAAAATATGTTGACGTAATGCCTCGCTGACACCGGGTTTGTTAGATAATGCGATGGAGACTGCATTTTTGGAGATCTCTAACTTGTCAGCAATATCTTGCATCGTAATTTTTTTATATTTGTTTCCCACACCAAAACCCTCCCTAAAACTAAGTAGTTATTAATTTATATATATGAATTATGTAAATGACAGTAAACATATGCCACCTCGAATTTAATTTTAAATTGATTTTTTAATTTTGTCAAGTAATCAGGATTTATTTTCCACAGTAATCAGGTGTTATTTGTACAATAACAAAGTAAATACATAAAATCATTAACCTTAAACGTAGGTTATGTGCATTTTATTCGACTTTTTTAGAAAAGGATAGTGAGTTGACTTCGAATATAAAGGAATGATGATTGTATTACAATGAATCACGAAACTATTAAGTAAAGTAAAATAAAGTGATGTAATGCAATAAATAAATTTAATGATTGACAAATAAATTGATTTATAGTATATTATTGATATAAATGAGAGGAATTACGATAACGTATCGTTTAAAGTGTACATAGTCCCGATTTAACAATTGTAGGATTGAAGAAAAACAACTTTACAAATACGAAGTTGTAAAGTAACGCAAACCTGCCTTAGATGAGAAAGGGCAGCTGGTTATGAAACGGTAGCTGGTTCAGTGATCAACTCTTTATCAAAAGAAAAGTTTCTATATAGGGATGGCGACTTAGAGAATCACTCATCTACAGCGTTTAAATAAAAAAATGAAAGGAAAATATATAATGATTACCCTAGTGCTTCATTATGTAAGAACATGAAATGAATAAAAAAATTAAGTTGGCAGGATCATTACTTTTAACAGTAGCAATATTTATGACGGGCTGTTCATCACCAAAGACAACGGATGCACCAGCAACTGTAACCACTGCACCAGCAGCAACTGCAACCACTGCACCAGAAGCATCCAGTGAAACGACTGTTGCTCCAGAACAAGTTGCTCAAATAGCAGGGGGTAAAGAGATTACTCTTGTAATGCTCGAACACGCGAATGAAGCGACAAATAATGCAATGAAAGAGCTAAATGATGCTTTTACAGCGAAGTATCCAAATGTCAAAGTGGAATCGCACATTGTCGGAACAGACGAAATTGGGCAGGCTACTCAGACTGGATTAGCAGCAGGAAATATTGATATTTTTGAATTCACCTGCTATAACATAACAAATCCTGAGTATACATACGGTCTAGATGTACATTCGGCAATTGAATACATTAACAATGGTGACATTATGGATTTGAGTAGTCAGGGTTTCGTGAACAACTGGTCAAAGGGTGCTCAGACCGATGCTATGAGTTTTGGCGGGAAAGTTTGGAGCATACCTACGGGTTCGGTTGGCATGAATGGTATATTTTATAATAAACAAATCTTTGCTGACAATGGCTTAGTAGTACCAAAAACATGGGATGAGTTTATGAACTTATGCCAAAAATTATCGGATAAGGGCATTGCTCCTATGACTACAGGCGGTAAAGATGGTTGGCCAGTAGATATGATATTAAACGGTTTAGCTGCTGCGTTTGAAGATCCAAGAGCTTTGGAAGAGGGTTTATGGACGGGGACACGTAAGTGGAATGATGCTGCTACTTTCGCAGATTTCGATAGAATGAATCAATTTATCAATTTTTTTGAAGAGGGTATAACATCTGTTGATTATGCATCAGTAATCGGAAGATTTATTGCTGGTAAGGCTGCAATGTTACCAGATGGTTCTTGGCAAGCTGCTAATATTGAATTGGCTGATCCTGAATTTGATTACGGATTCTTCACATTTCCTTCCTTAGATGGATCTTACGTACCAATGATGGGTAAATATGATATATGTTATTCAGGGAGTAGTAAATCAGAGAATCAAGAAGCAATACTTGCATGGATGGATTTCTACTCACAAAAAGAAACATACACTAAGTTTATTACAGCGATTGGTTTTATCCCAGCGATGGATGGTATCACTTTAGATACTAAGTTTATGAAAGAAGCCGCAGGATATGTAGAGGGATTCGGTATTCCTTTCAACCTAAAAAAACCAAAGGGATTAGGACAATATGGCGGGTTTAAATTGATGACATTACAAACAATGGGTGGTGATGTTGCTGACCTCCAAACATTAGTTGATTTAGCTCAGAAAGATTGGGAAGATGCGTTAGCAGCAAATGCTGCGTTAAAATAATTATTAATGATTTCAAGCAATAGACCTGAATTGGTTAAGCGACTCAGGTCTATTGCCCTCATTTAAGGAGGATGGATGAAAAATACATCGTTAACACAAAAGGATACAAAAGCAAAGCGTAATAGTTCAGGAACAAGTTTGCTGTTATGGAATAAGAAAATCATATTTGCTTGTATGATTCCGGCAATTCTAATTTATTTGGTATTAGCAGTAATCCCTTCAATTACAACAGTGATTCTGTCGTTTACAGATATCACTGGGATTCCAGGTGTCGCATGGAATTTTATTGGTCTTGACAATTATAAGGAATTTTTCTTTCTGAAAAATTCACGAGATACGATAGAGGTGCTCACAAGAACTGGGATATTTGCAATATCGGTTACATTAATTCAAAATTCCCTAGCATTACTAGTGGCAGTATTGCTCAATTCTAAATTAATAAAATATAGAAACTTAGCTCGTGCTGTCGTATTTTTACCTACCATTTTGGGTATTACGATTGTATGTTTTGCATGGTCCTTCTTTTTTACTTTAGATGGACCAGCAGATATGATTTATAAGTTGATGGGAATAAAGTCTTCAGGATTTTTAGGCTCTTCCTCACAAGCATTTGTCATTGTGATCTTTGTTCAGATATGGACGTCGTTGGGTTATGCAATGATTATTTACATTGCAGGCTTGCAAGGAATTCCAATTGAACTTTACGAGGCTGCAGCAATCGATGGCGCGAATCCAATTAAGACATTTTTTAAGATTACAATTCCCCTCATCTGGCCGACCATTTCAGTCAATGTATTACTATCCATGATTGGATCTTTGGGCGTGGTGCAAACAATTTTGTTGTTAACGGGTGGTGCTAATAATACATCAACACTTGCTATGTTGATATTCTCTGAAGCATTTGGTATCGGTAAAGCAGCAGGTAGTACTACTGGAATGACGATGCGCCAAGGTTATGCAGCATCGCAAGCGATGATACTGTTCTTAATCATATTCACAGTGACGATCCTGTCCCAATATATAATGAGAAGGAAAGAGAGGGATTTTGAATGAAAAAGGCGATTGCTAATCGTATTATTACTAATATAATTGCTATAGCCGTCATGGTTATATTTCTAGCACCGTTATATTTTGTCATCATAACTGCACTCAAATCCAATACGGAATTCTTGACAAACTCATTAGGGCTTCCAAAAACGTGGCGGTTTGATAATTTTGCAAAGGCATGGGAAAGTGCAAAGTTAGGCGTATACGCTATGAACAGCGTTTTTTATACGGTTGTTTGTGTTAGTTGTTCCATGATTTTAGCCACATTCCTTGCATTTCCATTAGCTAGAAACTTCTTTAAAAGAGGAAAGCTCATCTACACTGCATTTATAGCGGGGATGTTTTTACCGAGTGGGACTATTCCACTTTGGCAAATGATCCATTCTGCAGGACTCTATGACACCAGATTAGGTTACATGATTTTAATGATTAGTGGAGGCGGTGTCACAATGTTTTTCTTTGTTTCCTATATAAGGGGAATTCCGAAAGAGTTAGATGAGTCTGCTTGCATCGATGGTTGTGGGTATATTCCTTTTATATTTCGAATTCTCATGCCCATTATGAAACCAGCAATTGCTTCTATGGCAGTATTATCTGCGATAGGTGTATGGAACGAAGTTATAAATTCCATTTTGTTTTTATTCAATGAAAAATACTTTCCAATTACTAGAGGGCTTTATGCTTTCAAGGGTCAATATTCCATTCAATGGGGTATGTTGTGCGCCTCGCTCATTATAGTGGCGTGTCCAGTTTTGATTCTTTATATTCTCTTGCAGAGACAAATCATTGGTGGCGTAATGGATGGCAGTGTAAAAGGATAAAAAACGACAGAACTCTAGTAGCAATTGGTTCATGGAGTTTGGTCTTTTGCATCTAGGAAACCCTAGTATTAGGAGCAAAAAATAAAAATCAGGAGAGGTCATTATGAAACTTAAGAAGTATGAAAATAACCCAATATTATCGCCTATGGCAGGTCATGACTGGGAAAATCTAGCAGTCTGTAACCCTGGTATGTGGTATGAAGAGGGCGTTTTTAATTTACTGTATCGTGCCGCGGGTGATGATGAAGAACACCGTATTTATTTCGGTTTAGCAAAAAGTAAGGACGGATTTCATTTTGAGCGTGTCAGTGATCAGCCTAACGTAGCGCCTTTAGAAGGTAATTACGATGCCGGTTGTATAGAAGACCCAAGAATAATAAAATTTGAAGATACATATTATATTACCTATGCCTATCGCCCTTTCGCACCGGGAAGGTATTGGACATTTGGTCACGATGAAGTATTGGTTCCGGATGTACCCCAAGGCGCTCCAGATTATGTGAAAAAAAACACAGCGAATACTGGGCTACTCATGACAAAGGACTTGAAAAACTATCAGAGATTAGGAAGAATTACAAAAACATTCTTAGATGATCGAGATGTGATCATATTTCCTGAAAAGATAAATGGTAAATATGTTATGATACATCGTCCAAAAGAGTGGATTGGTGATGAATATGATTGCGAATTTCCAGGCATTTGGATTAGTTATTCTGA
>JAQSXG010000331.1 GCA_029256785.1 Neobacillus sp. | reverse complement strand
AGGGAGAAAACCACCTTACTGTTTTAGAAAATGGGGTGATTTCCAACCAGTCTTTTTATCCTGAAGAAATGGGATTACCCCAATATGAAAACAGCAGTATAAAGGGCGGAAATTCCCAAGAAAATGCTGAAATTCTCTTAAAAGTTTTAAAAGGGGAAAAAGGAGCATACCGAGATACGGTCTTACTAAATGCGGGTCTTGGCATTTTCACCAGTGGTAAAACTGGAACAATTCAAGAGGGCATCCATTTAGCCAAAGAAGTCATTGACTCTGGAGCCGCGTTTGAAAAACTAACCTTATTAATTGAAAAATCGAGATCGGGTCAGAAGGAGGCGATATAGTGGGAACAATTTTAGATCGTATTCTTGAGCAAAAACATTTGGAGCTCAAGAGACTCCAAAAACTCAAGCCTACCATTTACGAACAGAAACCAAAAAGGTCATTCATAAAAAAACTGCAGAATTCAGATGAAATAGCGATAATTGCAGAATTTAAACGTTCATCTCCATCAAAAGGGATGATTAATAATCGTGTGGAGCCGGAAGAACAGGCGAAGATCTATGAAAAATATGGGGCTTCAGCCATTTCCGTCCTTACAGACGAAACTTTCTTTAAAGGTTCTTTTACAGATTTAGCAAAAGTTAGGGAAGTAGTTGACCTCCCCCTCCTATGTAAGGATTTTATCATCGACAGACTTCAGATAGATCAAGCAGCATCAATGGGGGCCGATATCATCTTATTAATTGTGGCTGCTTTGGAAGAAAGCAAGTTATTGGAACTTTATCAATATGCAAGAAGTCTTGATTTAGAGGTACTAATCGAGGTTCATAATCTTGCCGAATTAGAAATGGCGTTTAAAACAAAAGCAAGATTGATTGGTGTTAATAATCGTGATTTGAAGACGTTTAATGTATCACTCGAGGTAACTGAAAGCTTGGCTTCAAAGGTCAGAGAATCCGGTGCATTTTTAATTAGCGAAAGTGGAATCCATATGCAAGAGGATGTAAATAGGGTCAGAACAGCAGGAGCAAATGGGATCTTAGTGGGGGAAGCACTAATGAAAAGTACGGATATAAAAAAGTCATTTCATGATTTTCGTTTGCCAATTACTAAAGGAGTAAAATAATGAAGGTGAAAATTTGTGGTATTCGTGATATTGAAACGGCAAAAGCTTCTGTTGAATATGGTGCAGATGCAATAGGACTTGTTTTTGCAGAAAGTAAGAGAAGAATTTCAATAGAAAATGCAAAAAAGATTGTGTCCCAGCTTCCAAAAGAAATCTTAAAGGTTGGAGTCTTCGTTAACGAAGTAAAAGAAGTGATTGAAGTTACAGCCAGCCAAGTGGGTCTTACTCATATTCAACTACATGGTGATGAAACAGTTGACTTTTGCCAGTCTCTTTCTCTCCCTGTAATTAAAGCTTTTAGTATTCATAATAAATCAAGCTTGCAGGCTATTGATAAATTCAACAGTGAATTTATTTTACTGGATGGTCCAAAGGGCAAATACAACGGGGGAAACGGCTTGTCATTTGATTGGAGTGTCATATCGTCAGCTGAATTGTGCGGCAGGAAGGTAATCTTAGCAGGAGGTTTAAATTTAGAGAATGTCCTATTAGCAATTCAAGAGGCAAATCCATATATGGTGGATGTCAGCAGTGGGGTGGAGACCGATGGGGTAAAGGATTTATCAAAGATAAAGACATTTATTACTATGGCTAAAGAGAGCCAATCAGGAGGACTAGAGAATGAAATCATATACACTACCGAATGAAAAAGGACATTTTGGAATATTTGGAGGAAGATTTGTACCAGAAACACTAATGAAAGCAGTACTAGAATTAGAAGCGGCATACGCGGATGCTAAGGATGATCCCCAGTATAATGCGGAAATTCAGAAACTATTAACCGATTATGTAGGGAGACAGACTCCGCTTTATTTTGCTGAAAATCTAACGAAGTATGCAGGAGGTGCAAAGATTTACCTTAAAAGAGAAGATTTAAACCATACTGGTTCACATAAAATCAATAATGCCATAGGTCAAGCTTTGCTTGCCATTAGAATGGGTAAAAGAAAGATTGTCGCAGAGACAGGTGCAGGTCAACATGGTGTGGCAACGGCGACAGTTTGTGCCTTACTCAATCTTGATTGTGTTATTTTTATGGGGGAAGAAGACATTAAGCGCCAAGCATTAAATGTTTTCAGAATGGAACTGCTTGGGGCAAAAGTGGTTAGTGTAACCTCCGGAAGTGCGACCTTAAAGGATGCCGTTAACGAAGCGCTTAGATATTGGGTAGAGCATGTAGATGATACTCACTATTTATTAGGATCTGTTATGGGCCCGCATCCATTTCCTGTGATGGTCAGAGATTTTCAAAGTGTCATTGGAAAGGAGACAAAAGAACAATTCTTAAGGCTTGAAGGAAAGCTTCCTGAAGCGGTTGTTGCATGTATCGGTGGTGGAAGCAATGCTATGGGTATGTTCTATCCATTTATTGAGGATGAACAAGTCGGGCTATATGGTGTCGAAGCAGCGGGTCAGGGAGTTGAAACGGATTATCATGCTGCATCATTAACGAAAGGACGGCCTGGCGTCTTGCATGGAGCGTTAATGTATTTATTGATTATCCAGGGGTCGGTCCTGAGCATAGCCAATTAAAGGATAGCGGACGTGCGAAATACCGCTCAATTACAGATGCTGAGGCACTTGAAGCATTCCAACTGTTATCAAAGCTTGAAGGGATTATCCCGGCACTTGAGAGTGCCCATGCTGTGGCGTTTGCTGTAAAACTTGCGACCAGTATGCCCCAAACGGAACAAATTGTTGTCTGTTTATCCGGTCGGGGGGATAAAGACGTGGACACCGTGAAATTCCGATTGAAAGGAGATAAGTAGGTATGAATCGTATTGAGAGGGCTTTTAAAGAATTAGAAGAGAAAAAGAGAAAAGCATTTATCCCATACATCATGGCTGGGGATGGAGGCTTGGAATGTTTAACTGAGCGATTAATAATGTTAGAAAAGTTTGGCGCAACGGTAATTGAAGTGGGTGTCCCTTTCTCTGATCCTGTTGCAGATGGTCCGACAATCCAACGCGCAGGAATTCGCGCATTGGAAAATGGAACAACTTTAAGAGGAATTATTGCAGAGATTGCAAAAGCACGAAAAAGCGTTAGTGTCCCGATTGTCTTAATGACTTATTTAAACCCAGTTTATTCTATTGGAATAGCAGAATTTGTCCAGTCAATTGAACGAGCTGGTGTGGACGGTTGTATTATTCCTGATCTTCCAATTGAAGAAGAGGAAATTATTGCTCCATGTCTTGAGGAATCGGGATTGGAATTAATTCGACTAGTCACATTAACCACTCCAATAGAACGAATTAAGACCATCTCAAATAAAGGGAAAGGTTTTTTATATACTGTCACAGTAAAAGGGATAACAGGAACGAGAAGTGACTTTGACATTGAAGTTGGACAATTCTTAAGAGATGTAAAGGAAGCAAGCTCTCTGCCTGTAATTGCTGGCTTTGGGATATCGAATGAAAGCCAAATTATTGAATTATCATCCTATTGCGATGGAGTAGTTGTAGGAAGTAGGGTTGTAGATTTATTCGATAAAAATGATCTAAGTGGGTTAGAAAGCTTAATGTCTGTTTTGAGTCCGGAAAAAAATTTTTTATAATTTAAGCTTGATCGGTGGGATGCCTGCCTTGTGACACAAAATTGGCAGTAATGTTTTCTTGATAGTAACGTTTATCTCTTATATAATAGGCCTATACTTTAGTGGACACTTATATTTAAAATTAGCGTCGGAAACTATTTTTTTACCATAATAAACTTCCATTTAATGGGAGTTTTGTTTGTTACAGCGGTTTTTTGCTCATTCGAACAACGATCAATAAACTGCAAATTGAGGAGCGACAAAGATGAGAGAACTCACAGTTGAGGAATTAGAACATATACAAAACCCGATTATTATTGATATCCGGTCACCTATTGAATTTAAAGACGGTGCCATTCCGGGAGCAATTAACATCCCATTGTTTTCAAATGAGGAAAGAGAAGAGATCGGAACCATATATAAAAAAGAGGGACAAGCTATTGCAAGATGGAGAGCAATGGAATTAGTTTCCCCTAAAATTCCAAATCTCCTTCAGCAAATAAAGAAAACATTAACAGATAATAGTGAGCTAATTATTCATTGCTGGCGTGGTGGAATGCGTAGTAAAGCTGTTGTGACTTTCTTAGAATTTGCAGGTCTTTACGCTATGCGTCTAGTTGGTGGATATAAAGCCTATCGCCAATATATCTTAAAACAAATTCCAAATATGATTCCTGAAACAGCCATCGTACTACACGGTCTAACAGGGGTGGGAAAGACAGAGGTTTTGAAAAACTTAAAAGCTCAGGGCTATCCAATACTTGACCTTGAAGAAATGGCAGGCCATCGTGGTTCAATCTTTGGAACCATTGGTTTGGGTGATGGTCATAATCAGAAAACATTTGATTCCCTATTATATAAGGGACTACAAGAAATTAAGGGCTTTAACTATTTAATAATGGAAGCGGAAAGTAAGCGAATTGGTAAAACAGTTCAGCCGGAAGAACTGATGGTAAAGAAAATGAAGGGTATTAATTTGCACTTACACACAACTCTAGAACATAGGGTTAATCACTTAGTTAATGAATATGTTATCCCGTTCGAAAATGAGCCATGGTATGATATAAAAATATCTGAAGGTATTGATAGGATTTTAAGACGTATGAAGGACATTGAAATTAAAAAGAAGTTAATTCATACTTTGGAAGTCAAAAATTATCCGGAAATGATCGCTATATTATTGGAAAAGTACTATGATCCGCGTTACGAACACGCATTACTAGAATATGAAGGTCATTTCATAGATATCGTTACTGACGGGATAAATGATGCTGCAAAGAAAGTCATTTGCGAAATCGAAAAGTTTAATACAGAAGACAAAAAGGCGCTTGAAGGGCAGGTCTAAGAATTCGGACCAAGTCTTTTGGCCTTTTTTATACAAAATGGTTTTGAAGGACGTAAAAAAGTAACCCGCCATACATTTGGCGGGTTACTTCCTATTTTTGATAATGTAATGTTTTAGTTTTGATGGGCTTTAATCCACGCCTTTGTATTTCATCTTTTAATACCTTTATCCATTCCTTTTCATTATCAGACTTTAATGCATCCCGATACGTAACGACCAACAGCTCATTACTCATAATTTTCAATACATCATGCCTCCTTGAGAAATGGATTAATATTCTCACATGTGTTCATTCTATGAAGTTTTGCGGAAGTTATGTTTATATATTGCAAATGTGTTAAAGTTGTACGAGTTCTCGGAAACTAAAGTGGTGGGATATAGTTGCGTACTAATGTTTCGATTGATTATACTAGTATGTGGAGACATAATTATAAAAGAGGTGTAGTGATGATTCATTTAGGATGGCGTGAACGTGAAACATTAAAGAAAATTAAATGTATTCATACGGATGCAAAAAAATATATTGTTAATAACGCTTTAACAGTTGGAAAAGTCTATGATGTAAAAAATGAAACAGATGAGTTTTATTACATTATTGATAATACAGGTAAAGTTGGCGGTTATTATAAAGAGTATTTTCAAGAGGATATATAAAGAGTAGACTGTATGGCAAAGACGGCCTGCAGTCTTTTTTCTAAGTAGGGGGGAGAGAGATGAAGATGTGGGATGATTTATTTGTCCTAAAAGGGCAGAGGGTCGAATTACAGCCCATCAGTCTTGAGCATTTTGATGGTTTATGGGAAGCGGCAAAACCTGAAGAAATATGGACTTATATGGCCACGAAAGTTCGAAATCAAGTAGAAATGAAGCAAATGATTCAATCGGCTATTGAAGCGAGAAATAAGGGTTCCCAATATACTTTTACTGTCTTTAATCAAAATCAGATTATTGGCAGTACAAGATTTCTAGATATATCAACGGTACACAACAGTGCTGAAATAGGCTTCACATGGTATCATCCCGGTGTATGGGGATCAAACGTGAATACTGAATGTAAATATCTACTTTTGTCTCATGCCTTTGACAACTGGAATTTAAACAGGGTTCAATTAAAAACAGATTTACGTAACCAGCGCTCACAAAGGGCAATTGAACGCTTAGGTGCAGTGAAAGAAGGAACTCTTCGAAAGGATCGTGTGATTTCGGATGGATATGTTCGAGATACCGTTTTTTACAGTATCCTTCGTGATGAATGGGATAATGTGAAGAAAGAGTTAACTATCAAGTTGAATAATAGATAAAAAGAAGCATTGGCTGCCAATGCTTCTTTTCTTACACTTTAATTTGTAGTTACTTTTACTATATCTGCTTTCCTTGTTGGATATAATTTCCTGCTCAAGATGGTTTGAAGGATTAGAAACAATCCGCCTACAGCCCAATAAAGCGGCAATGCAGCTGGGGCTGACATCGAGAACATAACAATCATGAGTGGTGACAGGAGTCCCATAAACTTCATTTGCTGTTGCTGCTGCACAGGCATACTTGATTGCGACACCTTAAATTGTAGATAATAAATCAGACCAGCTAGGATGGTAATAACTATATCTGGGTGACCTAGACTAAACCATAAAAAACGATGGGTTGCAATTTCTTCAGATCCACGAATAGCATAATAGAAACCTGTTAAAATTGGCATTTGTATTAATAATGGTAAACAGCCCATATTTAACGGGTTCACACCATGTTTCTGATATAAAGCCATCATTTCCTGCTGTAATTCTGCTTTCTTCTTTTGGTCTTTTTCGACTTTTATTTTTTGTTGAATTTCGTCCATTTCAGGCTTTAAAAGGTCCATCTTACCCTTCATATCCATTTGCTTTTTGTACTGTTTTATCATCAATGGCATCAAGGCTAATCTGATAATCAGCGTTACAAAGATAATCGATAGTCCATAGCTACCGTTGAATAGCTCAGCCAAAAAGTGGATAGAGACGATAAATGGTTCAACAAAGTAGGTATGGAAAAATCCATCGCTTTTTCCATCCGTAGCAGAACAGGCTGATAGAAGTGTTGTTGAAAATGTAATGAGTAAAATTAAGATTGAAGAACGCTTTGTTTTCATATTTCCTCCTAGTTTGTTAAGTTTTCTTTAGGTAACAAGGAAGGAAATAGGTTCTTCAGAATCATCAGTGGTACATTTTTTTCTGCGGATATATTTCATGATTCTAAACAGAATCATATTCTCATGCAGATAATTTTTAGTTTGATAAAAAAATAACGGGTGACTTATCTTTGTGTTTGCAGGTTCAGACACAGAGCCAATAAAAGAACACTCTACATTCCAGGCCCAAAGTAATTTTACCGTTACTCCGAAGAATAGCCCATAGTATAGAGCGGATAATGCATTGACGTCGGTAAGTTCAATGAGCACTTGGTACAAAAATAAATCACCTCACATTTTTTCCTAATGAATTGAGTATAAAGGAGAAAGGGTTAAGAATCAATTTATCAATTCTGGGATTTTCTTAGATAATATTGCCAAAGTTATAGATTAGAAAATAAAAAGAGAATGCTACTCCTCTTAGAGCAGCATTCTCTTTTTAGTTGCTCATTGCTGGTTTATTCCAATGAGCAGTTATCATTTCGTAGGCAAATTTTACTTTGTCCTCTGATGGGGGGGCAATATCGTTTAACTGGTATTCCAGGCCGAGCGCTTCCCATTTGTAAACGCCAAGTTTATGATATGGAAGAATTTCAACCTTATGGACATTTTCCAGTGTTCCGATAAACTCTCCTAGTTGTTTAAGGTCTTCGTGATCATCTGTTACAGTAGGGACAAGGACATGACGTACCCAGATTGGAACTTTCCGGTCGGATAAAAACTTTGCAAATTCGAGGATATGATCATTCGCCATACCGGTTAATTTAATATGTTTTTTTCGGTTAATATGTTTTAAATCTAGCAACACCAAATCAGTATATTGGAGAACTTCTTCAAGCTGCTTAATAAATAACTTGGAATGTGAAAAACAACCGCCTGAAGAATCAATCGTCGTATGAATACCTTTTTTCTTGCATTCTTTAAATAACTCAGCAAGAAAAGGAAGCTGCAGCAATGGTTCACCACCGCTGACTGTAATTCCCCCACCAGAAGATTGGAGGAAGGGGAGGTAAGTC
>JAQSXG010000330.1 GCA_029256785.1 Neobacillus sp. | reverse complement strand
GACAGCTTTGCTCAAAGAATTACAGCAAAGTATATGGAACTTTACGATATCGAAGAGCATATTAATAGAATCAAAGCTGTTTATAAAGAAAGATGCACAGCTATGTTATCTTGTATTGAAGAATTTTTTCCAAAGAATTTGTCTTACAGTAAGCCAGAAGGTGGATTATTTATTTGGGTGGAGCTTCCTGATTGTGTTGATTCGGGGGAATTATTCGCTGAATGTTTGGAAAATAATGTTGCGTTTGTTCCTGGTGCCCCATTTTTTCCGAATGGAACAAAGAAAAATACTTTACGTTTAAATTACTCGAATATGCCTATAGACAAAATCACTGAGGGCATGAAGCGGATAGGAGAAATAGTGCATCGTAAATTAGAGAAAGAGAATATTTTTTTATTAAAAGAATGATAAAAGAGTTTCTGTTATTTAATACCTTAAACAACATTTGTTACTCAATAGTAATAATTTCAAAAAAAGGAAAAGCCGAATTCGTAAAAGGAAAATCGGCTTTTTTTCTTTTTTTATTAAATTTGTGGAGTCACATTAACTACTTAAACCTCTTATTCGGGTTTGTTCACCCCTAAGCTCCGACGTACTTCCAATCCAGGTGTTTCAGCTAATTTAACAATCAAGTCTGCAAGACTTTTTCGAGATACATCATGCCCTTTAAATGGTTCACCTTTCTGAGTTGTCTCATAATCAATTTCATTTTTATTGGTAAACCACCCTGGTCTCAAAATCGTATAGTCGAGGTCTGACGCTTCAATAATTGCAGCTGAATTTCGATAAGGATCTAATATACTGCTATACCTCTGTCCTGGGACTTCATCATAAATACCCATGGAGCTAATCCAAATGAGACGTTTTATGTCAGTTGCATTCATTCCCTCTACAATGGTTTTTGCCATCTGTTGCAGATTGCCAGATAGATTGGCATACACCACATCCTGTCCAAACATCGCTTCTTTTAATGTTTCCATATCCAAAACGTCACCTTCGATTACTCGAACACGATTTGAAGCAATATTTTTCAGTCTTCGTGAGTTTCGCAGATAAAGGGTTAACTGTGCATTAGTTTCTTTTAAGAATAACTCAATAGCAACACGAGCAATTGAGCCGTTTGCTCCAAGGATTAAAACATTTGTCAAATTCAAAACACCCTTTCATTATATAGTTAGGAATCAATAAGTTGACCAATAGTAAATAGTAGGCAGCCTCATTTCATTTGGTTTTAAAAAGCATTAATGTTCAAATTTAAAGTTGCTGAGCCCTTTTACCATTTCAGGGTCTCTATGAGAAAAGAACAAGCTCTCTTTCGTATCTAACATAGCAATCGTCTCCATATCAACTTGACTTAATTCAAAGTCAAATATATTGAAGTTTTCGACGATTCTTTCTCTGTGAACAGACTTTGGAATGACAACTACTTCTCTTTGTGTTAACCAGCGTAAAATTACTTGGGCAACGGATTTGTTATACTTTTCAGCTATTGATACTAAAACTTCATTCTGGAACATGTTGTTTCTTCCTTCAGCAAAAGGTCCCCAGGACTCTAACTGAATATTGTTTTCTTTCATAAATTGTGCACTTTCGATTTGCTGGCAAAAAGGATGCGTTTCAATCTGGCTAACTGCTGGAGATACTTCATTATGAATACTCAAATCAATCAGACGGTCCATCTGGAAGTTGCTGACTCCAATTGCCCTGATTTTCCCCTCATGATACAATTCCTCCATCGCACGCCAAGAACCATAGACATCCCCAAATGGTTGATGAATTAAATATAAATCCAAATAATCCAATTGTAGTCTCTCTAGTGATTTGGCAAATGCTTTCTTTGTGTTCTCATAACCTGTATCCTGAATCCAGAGTTTTGTCGTAATAAACAATTCCTCTCTTGGCACACCGCTTCCTTTGATTGCTCTGCCAACTGCCTCCTCGTTTTGATAAACAGCAGCTGTATCAATCAGACGATAACCTGCCATAATAGCGTCATAAACACTTTGTTCACATTCTTTTGGATCTGTCATTTGATAAACTCCAAAACCTAGTATAGGCATCTCAACACCATTGTTTAAAATTACCTTGTGCATTTGAATTCCTCCATATTTTTAAATATATAGACCATCCTGCTAATTGTAATTAATCCAAATTCATTTCTTCAGAAGTAGGCACTGTTTTACCGCTTTTTATTAGGACTACATTGAAGAAGACAGCCAACAAGCTGGTTGCAAAAATAATCACACCTAATGGTATGGCAGAATATTCACCCGCCATTCCTACAAGTGGGGAAGTAATAGAACCTAATAAAAAAGGTAGGATACCTAACAGAGCAGAGGCACTACCTGCCATGTGCCCTTGCGACTCTATTGCTAAAGTAAAAGAAATCGGTCCAACAATACCTAATGCTGCATTAAATAAGAAAAGTGAGATAACCAGTGCAGCTAACGGTCCGTGAGAAATAACGACAATAAGTACAGCAAGACTAGAAATTAGAGAAGAAAACAATCCAATCAGAAAAATATTGTGTGGAGTTGTTCGTTCCGCCAGTCGTTTTACTAATTGAGCCCCTAGCATTAAACTAATTCCATTCAAAGCGAATAGGATTGAAAACACTTGAGGAGATACACCATAAATGTTTTGGTATATAAAAGGGCTTCCTGAAATGTAAGCAAAACAGCCCCCAAATAAAATGCCAGATGCAAGACCATACCCCATAAATTTTCTATCTTTAAGCAAGGTCTTATAGTTTCTTAATAATTCTATAAAATCACTTGAGATACGATTCTCTATTGGTAGTGTTTCTTTCATTGTCAAAACGGTCAGGATTGTCAAGTATATTCCAACAATCCCTGTAACGATAAATACTCCTACCCATGAAGTGAAAGAAATGACGGCACTTCCTGCTAGTGGTGAAAGTAATGGGGTAACACTGGTAATAGTTGTAAGAAGTGCGAAAAACTTAGTTAATTCAACACCATTATACAAATCACGAACAATCGCTCGAGCTATAACAAGTCCAGCAGAAGCTGAAAATCCTTGTAGGAAACGTAAAACAATAAATACTTTAACATTCGGTGAAATCGCACAACCAACAGAAGAGATGAAAAATAAAATCATTGAAAATATCAAAGGTTTTCTTCTGCCATGAACATCACTTAAGGGACCTATTATAATCTGACCTAAGCTTAATCCTAATAGGGCAGAGGTTAAGCTCGCTTGGACCATCGATGCGTTTGTTCCAAAAAACTTCATAATTTCGGGAAATGATGAAAGATACATATCGACCGTAAATGGCCCCAATGCACAAAAAACTGCCAACAAAAGTGCAAACCTAACCTGATTTTTATTTATCTTAGAGTCCAACTATTTACAACTCCTTTGTAATCTTTTTAATAACTTGATGATGCCAAAGCTTTAACTGGATACCAATTATCTCTACGTTTCTCAAAATGCATTTCAATTTTCATACTCCAAGTGTTTCTAAAACCATTAATTCTAGCATCAATTTTTGTTTCACAAATAAGAATAGCGGTATTACCTTCTATTTTGATTGCTGTTTTTTGAGGCATAGTTTTGAAGTATTTCATTTCTTCATTTTCTATTTGTTCCAGCCATTCTTGCTTACTTTGTTGATAACCAGTCATGTGTACTAATACATAGTCGACATCAAGGATGTTATCCAGTGTTTCAGTGTCTTTATTAACCATTGCATCATCAATTTGATAAACTGCTAGGATTTTTTGTTTATCTTCACTCATACTTGTACTTGAAGCCTCCTTTTCATCATTTAAATTAGTTTGATTGCTAATAATGCAGAAACGTCGAACCTTTAAAACCATAAATGGGTCAATCCATTCATTGGATAACCCATTTTGGATTTTACTCAAGCTAAGTAATCACTAATTTAGTTCCTGTCTATCATTCCACACAAAAGTTGATGTTCTTTTAGCAATCAACCACTGTCCGTTTTCATACACGTATTCATCCTTATAAGAAACTGCTGAAGCGTTATTTACTTTTTTCCCATTTTCGGAACTAATAAGGTCTACCCGACAATAGAGAGTTCCTTCAGCCTTATTCCCGTTTATTGACACAACGTGTTGACCATTTGTGTGATATACGGTTTCGAAATTCGCTAAGAAACCTTCGAAAGCTTCACCTATTTCTTTGGTTCCCTTCAAACTTGAAGTTATCACTCCGTTTACATATGAATCCACAGTAGCCTCTTTAGTAAAAAGCTTTGTTTGCTTCCAAACTTCTTTCTTGTCTGCTAGGATTGAAAAATTATCAACAAGTTCTCTGAGGGCTCTTACGTTTTCTAATTCTTCAATTCTCTTTTCAAAAATTGTTTGCGTCATATTTCTTCCTCCTAAATACATTTAGTTTGAACGTTTACCCAACTCAATTAAGCATTTGTTAGGATTAGAAAACAATCTAAAGTAGTCAACTTCACTTATGATGTGACCTATTAAAAATAAAATTCACATTGATGAATTATTTCACATCTGTGTATAATATAAAATGAAAATGGGATGCCTTCAATTGTCAAATAATCAAGTTTCGTGAATTAATACACGAAATCAAAAAAACTGTGTAATATATAAAAATTTTGGAGGTCATGAAGGTGACTAAAGTGGATAGAAGAATAGCCAAATCTCAAGAAGCGATAAAAAAAGCTTTCATTGAATTAATCAATGAAAAGCATTTCGACAAAATTACGTTGCAAGATATTTCCGATAGAGCAAATGTTAGCAGAAGAACCATCTATCTTCATTACATGGATAAATTTGATCTACTTGATAAGCTTATCGAAGAACATATTAGCCAGCTTAGAGAAATGTGCGAATCGTTATCTGATATGGATTTTATAATTGGGGGGCAAGCCTTTTTTGAATATTTCCAAAGTAATTATTTATTCTTTTCGGCGATGTTAGTTGGCGGAGGGGCACCTAATTTCCGTGCTCAATTTCTTGAGTTTTCTGTTGAACTGTTAAAAGGAGATGTGAATACCGAAGAAGGTAAAAATATGGGTTTAAGTGAAGATATTATCCTTCGATTTGTTGCAGCTGCGTATGTGGAGGTAGTGGAATGGTGGTTCAAGAATAGAATGCCTTATCCACCCCGTGTCATGGCTGAACAAGTGGGGATATTAATTGAAAGAATTTTGTAATTTCCTCCATATATTATTTAATTAAGTGGAGATTGTGAAGGATTGTACTTAAAGGTGAGCGATTCTTGAATTACGGGGATCGCATTTTTCTTGTTTATAAACAGGGGAGGATATTTGCAGAATGTCGTCGATTTACAATTGTTATCTTCTTAATAGAGGATTTGTGAATTTTTTTAAACTAAGAGGGAATAAGAATAATTTGGGCGAATTATTTAGAAATAAAAGGTTTTTTTGAGGGGGAAGTTGGATGGAAACCTTAATACCCTTGTTAATTCCTGCACTAATATATGTACTTATTTTTTATTCCCTTCATTCTTACTTAAATAGAAAAGTTAATCGAACAGGGCTAGTTATTTTAACCATTCTGTTTTCGCTATTCTTTATTGCTGGTATTATAATCGGATTGTTTATAGGAA
>JAQSXG010000329.1 GCA_029256785.1 Neobacillus sp. | reverse complement strand
TTTTGGCTTCGCGTTAATATATTTGTCCATCCCAACAACCTTCAAGTATCTCATCGCTACTTTTTCCGCTTCTTCCTTGGTACGCTTTAATACCTTTACTTGGCCAACGACACAATTGTTAAGGACATTGTGATTGTTAAACAGGTTAAATTGTTGGAACACCATGCCGAGATGCTTCCGGTATTCCGCTACATCATGCTTGCCGTCCAAAATATTTTCACCATGGTAGATAATTTGTCCACCGCTTGGTTTTTCTAGCAAGTTAATACAACGAAGAAGCGTTGATTTTCCAGAACCTGAGGAACCGATAATCGAGACGACTTCGCCTTTATTCACCGAAAAATTAATATCCTTTAATACTTCGTGTGAACCAAAGGACTTGTTTAAATGTTGAATATCAATAATCCTTTCCATTTCCTCTCCTCCTTTTCCAATTATTTTTGATCTAGCTGTGTATCGTTTCCAATCATTGTATAGTTATCAGAGCCATCTAATCTCTTTTCCACATAAAGCAAGATTCTCGTAACAATAAAGGTCATGACAAAATAAATCATACATGCGACGAAAAATGATTCAAAATATCTAAAGTTATTACCCGAGATCGACTTTGTAACGAAATATAATTCGGTAACGGAAATTACATTCAGAACAGACGTATCCTTAATATTAATAACAAATTGATTGCCTGTTGCCGGGAGAATATTTCGAATAACCTGTGGTAAAACAACATTCCACATCGTTTGGAAATGATTCATTCCGATCGCATGCGCGGCTTCGAACTGTCCTTTATCAATTGAAACAATCCCACCGCGAACATATTCTGCCATATAGGCGCCTGTATTAATCGATACGACAATAATAGCCGCAACAAATACATTCATATCGATACCAAATGCTAACGCCGAACCATAATAAATAACCATCGCTTGTACAATCATCGGTGTTCCACGAAAGAATTCAATATAGATAGAAAGGATAATCGTAATCAATTTTAAACCTACTTTTTTCGCTCCACGAGCAGGTACTGGAATGGTTCGTATTACTCCTGCTATTAATCCAATCATTGCCCCCAAAACCGTCCCTATTAGAGCAATTAAAAGTGTTAACCCAGCACCACGAAGGAACATAGGCCAGTTTTCTGAGATGATTTGTATGACCCACTCAAAACTCATCTTTCGTCCTCCTTTACCGTATAAAACCGACTGTACGATAAAATACAGCCGGCCTTCATCAAATTATTTTGCTGCTGGTTGGTTCTTAATAGCAGTATCCATAATACTTGTGCGTTCTTCCTCAGAGATACCAGCTAACGTTTTATTGATTTTATCTGTAAGGTCACTGCCCTTTTTAAGGCCGACTGCAATTGCTGTATCATCAGCAGATGTTTTAAATCCCTCTTCGAATTCAACCATTACGTAGTTTTCATTTGCAGCTGATGCACTAACGCCTTCTGGACGCTCTGAAACGTATCCATCAATCATTCCTGATTCAAGAGCAACTCTCATTGCTGGGAAGCTATCCATCGCAGTCTTCTTGTCTACACCCTCAATTTGATCAATCACTGAATAGTGGAACGTATTTAATTGAGCAGTAATCTTTGCTCCATTGAAATCTTTGATCGAAGTTGCACCTTCATACTTGCTACCTTTTTTCACAACCATAACTAAATTCGAAGTATAGTAATTATCTGAAAAGTCGATTGTCTTTTTCCGTTCTGCTGTTGGTGACATACCAGCAATGATGGCATCAATTTTACCTGACGTTAAAGCGGGTACAAGGCCATCCCACTCTGTTTTGACAATCACTAATTCTTTCCCTAAACCTTCAGCCACTTTTTTAGCAATTTCTACATCATACCCGCCTGCATACTCTGAAGAACCATCTATTTTAACTCCACCATTGGAATCATCGTTTTGAGTCCAGTTAAAAGGAGCATATCCCGCTTCAAGACCGACCTTAAATGTATTATCTTCTGATGATCCAGAGCTTTTGCTTGTCCCACATCCTGCTAATAGAAGTAGTGTTGAAACCATTAAAACTATTACGATTGTAAACTTATTTTTCATGTTGTTTTCCCCCTGTTTTTTATAGATTACTAGACGCAAAAAAGCGGCCTGAGATAGACTCAGGCCGCATTATGCATAGTTCCCTAAAGTCCCCTCTTTTATCCCAAATGAGATAGCACAACTCAATAAACCGGTGAGTTTATTGAGACAGTCCTGCAGCTCTTAACTGCAGGCCCAGCATGTAATACTGAGAATATTACAAACTTCGGCGACATTTCCTTCTCCTTAGCATCCCGGCCTCTCAAGCTCCACTAAAGACTGTTAAATATCGCGCCTCTACCTCACTAAAATAAAAGTGAGGTCTTATTAAATTATAGTAATATACTACAATACCATGTCGAAATCCGTCAACTTGTATTTTAATGAAATATCTTAATTAAGGGATGGAGTACCAAGGGGAAGGATTTGATAGCTCATAACCAGTGTGGAAATGAAACCATGAAAACCGTCCCCCAGTCGTGTTTTTTATTCTATTTTTCCTCACCGATACTATCCGCTTCCAGGCGATTTTGACAAATTTCAAAAAGCGCGCTAATAAACGCTTCTATCTCTGAAGAAGACGGTGGAATCGGAATTTGGCGAATAGCCGAACCAAAATTCTCCTGAAAATAATCCTTTCTTTCCTGGTTCCTCCCATCACGCTTTGCCGGGCTATACTTCCAAATAAGATGCGGAATTCCTTCAATCAATTCGATTTTCTTTAATTCTGCCATGGCTTTTTTATTTTGAGAGTAGATAAACAATTGATAATTCTCACTGGAACCGATAAAAGTAAATAAATAGGTGATACCGTTGTCCCGTTTTGTTACCTCAAAACCAGAATGGGCCTCTCTCCCCTTTTGAAAGCCTGGAAGGAAATTTTTAACCGTAGTATCTAATTTTTTTACATCAAACCTAACTAAGTTGGATTGCTCCAACGCGTTTGACAAGAATACAATTTGTTCTTTTTCCACCATTCATTCCCCTTTTCCTTGATGATAGTACTATAGTAGCAGAGCTCCTGGACGGTTGTAGTGCGTTACACCACAGGCAGTACATTACTACTTAAAGCATGCCCCGAGTCTACAAAAACAGATGCTACCTAATTACAAATCGAGGGCAACTGCCAAATTGTAAAACAGTTTCAAAATCAAAATAGTACTTCTCAGGTGAGTTTTTATGTTCGATAATGGTATGATATTGAACGGCGGCCAGTAAAATTAAACATATATTCTATAAAAAGGAAATGGATTATCTGGAGCATAATGGGAAATTCTATGGTTAGCGAAACATTTCTATCAATACGATTTTGGAAGGAGTGAATGGAATGGATTCAATATGGCTGGAATATGGCTGGGCCTTACTGGTTCTTATCGGATTAGAAGGTCTTTTATCAGCCGATAATGCCCTTGTGCTCGCAGTTATTGCCAAGCATTTACCCGAGGATGAGAAAAAAAGAGCAATAAATTACGGAATTATTATGGCATTTGTATTCAGATTTGGTGCACTTTTTGCTATTTCCTTTATCGCAAACGTTTGGCAAATACAGGCAATCGGAGCTGCCTATCTGCTTTACCTCGGATTAAAGCATGTCATTCAAGCAAAGTTTGGGAAAAAGAATAAGGATATACATAAAGACGATGAGCAGGAAGCCAGAGGAAAAGGCTTCTGGCCCACTACTGGGAAAATTGCATTAGCAGACCTCGCTTTTGCCATTGATTCGATTCTGGCTGCCGTTGCCCTTGCCCTGGGTCTACCGGATTCACCGTTAGGCGATTTCGGCGGTATGGATGGCGGACAGTTTATTGTTGTTGTCCTTGGAGGAATAGCCGGACTAGTTTTAATTAAGTTTGCAGCTACCTGGTTTGTGCAGTTGCTTGAAAAACGTCCAGCATTAGAAACAACCGCCTACGCCATCGTCGCCTGGGTCGGTGTCAAACTTGCCGTCATTACCTTGGCTCATGAGGATATCGGAATCTTAGATCACGACTTCCCACACGGTACACCATGGACACTAACTTTCTATGGAATATTAGTCGCTATTGCCTTAATTGGTTGGTTTGCGCCTGTGAAAAAATAGTGCCATGGGGTATAGTTTTTTTTGGGGTCACCATGAACGCCTCTTGGTGACCTTTTTTCTATTTTTTCAAGAGTTTCGGGATTCATGAACCTCTCATGGTGACCACTTTTCTATTTTTTCACAGGTTTCGGGATTCATGAACCACTCATGGTGACTACTTTTCTATTTTTTCAAGTATTTCGGGCTTCATGAACCTCCCATGGTGACTTCCTTTTTATTTTTTCAAGAGTTTCAGGCTTCATGAACCTCTCATGGTGACCACTTTTCTATTTTTCCAAAGGTTTCGGGCTTCATGAACTGGAACCATCCCCACCACACCACACCCACACATTCATTTCAGTACCCCCAACCCCTTCGCTACCGTTATCGCTTGCACCCGATTTCGAACCTGTAGCTTACTAAAGATATTAACAATATGATTTTTGATCGTTCCTTCTTTTAGCTTGAGGTGAGCGGCAATTTCTTTATTATTCAACCCGTTACTAACTAACTGCAGAATTTCAATCTCTCTTCGGGTTAACGGATCTATCAATGGAGCCATTGCACCTCCACCTGCTTGACCACCAATCTCACTAACCGCACGCCCTACAGTCCTCCGCAACCGTTCCTCCGAAATCGGCTTAATGATGTAATCAAACGCAAAAACATCAAACGCAGCCAAGGCATATTCCTTATAGGAAGTTACAAACACAATCCTACTCTCGCAACCACTTTCTCGCACCCGCCGCGAAAAATCAAGACCATTTTCTCCTCGCATATTAATATCAACAAAGAGTAAGTCAACCTGATGATCCGTCAGAAAAGAAAAGGCCGTCGCTGTTTCTTGGAAGCAGCCCAATACCTCGACACCATCAAGCTTCGCGAGCATTCGTTTCAGAATCAAATGCATGGCTTTTTCATCATCAACAATGATTGCTTTCATCATCCACTACCCTCCCTAACTCGAACTGATTTGTTGGTAGGGAAAACGAAAAGACACTGCCCTGAGTCACACCAGGATGGAACCAAAGATCCCCACCATTGATTCGAATAAATTCTCGGCAAAGCGTCAGTCCAAGACCAAGTCCCCGTTCCCCTGACGTCCCAACTATAGGTTTTGGAAACTCCCCCCTCAACAAATCACTCGCTTGCTCTGGTGCCATGCCAATCCCACTGTCGCTAACAGAAACAGTAACCATATCCCCTTTTTTCTCGGCTGTTACTTCAATACGGCCACCCGACTCGGTGAACTTAATCGCATTCGTAACCAGATTACGAATGATGACATTCAACATTTCCATATCGGCATACACAAGCGTATTCACCGGTACTACAGGAAGCAACTGAATTCTTTTTCGATCACAATGAACCTGAAGCAAGCGAATTTGCGCCTGAATGATTTCAGATAAATTCCCCACAATCGGGTTAAACAACATGCCTCCACTTTGTGACCGAAACCAGTCAAGCAAACCTTCAACAAGGGTATAG
>JAQSXG010000328.1 GCA_029256785.1 Neobacillus sp. | reverse complement strand
GTTTCAACGCTTATATTGTCGTTATCGGCTTGTAATTCATTTTTAGTATCATTCAAATACCATCTATTACCACCTGTAGTAAAAGGCATTTGCTTCCCTCGATTACAGTAGTTACAACCTTTTCTGTTTTTTATTGAGCAATCATAACCCACTTAATACACCATCCTTTAAAATGGTATCTCTTCTTCTGGAAATACCTCAGTGCCGAACGAAGTCACGTCATAGCCGCTACTTGGCTTATCTGCCTGTCCACCTTTACTGTCCAAAAAGATTACATTCTGTGCAACTACATCAGCACTTCTACGCTTCTGTCCGTCTTTTTCATAATCCTTAATTTGCAATCTACCTTCCACTAGTACCCTGCGACCTTTTTGTAAATTATTTCCGCACACCTCGGCAATATTGTCCCATGCAACAACAGGTATAAAGTCTGTTTTCTTGTTATCACCATAACCACTGTCCACCGCCACACTGAATGATGCTACTGCTTTGCCTGATTGAGTGTAACGAACCTCCGGATCGCGTGTTAATCTACCTTCAATGATCACTTTGTTAAAACTCATATTTATTTACCATCCTCTTTTATCATAATTTCAACTAATGTCTTTAGACTATGCAATGATTTAACGCTGTCATTTATTTCTACATTGGCATTTTCTATTCTTTTGCCTACTAAATTTATGGTTTCCAATATAGCCTCTAGTCCTTCTCGCACTTCTACCACTTTCTTCCCATCCCTTAATTAAATTTGTCCCCTTCTACCATTCCGATGAAAACTTGATCCAATCACCATATTGTTTAAGTTGAACGCCTTTTCGGTTTCTCCTAACCTACATTTAACTGGTGGTAGCTTTAACTCTGTTACAATACGCTCCACCTCTACACGATCAACTCTCACAGTTACAGGGCTTTTATAGATAGGTGGCATTTCCTTAACAATCAACTTTTCTCGTTCCATTTGTTCACACTCTTCTTTGTTTGGCAGATGATAATACCCTATGTAGCCAGTTATTTTCCCTAATGTAATATCTGGCATTTTAGCCCATATTTCTTTAGGTTTCAGACCATCAGCATATAGTCTTTTTATCTCTTGTTTATGATAGTCAGTTAGACGTTCTTTTGTCATGGTTATACCTCACTTAATCATTTTTATTCCATCAACACCCATTAGCCCTAATACATCGTTGTCGATTTTTTCTGTTTGCTTTCGTTTGCAAATGCTTTCATAAAACCCCCTAAACTGTGCCCTAGTTATTCCGATGTCTTTTTCCTCTGCTGTGCATAGGCTTGTCCACCCCATAGCCGAAACTGTTTGTTCTATTTCTTTTGTCGAAAATTTAGGTGTTTTGTGAGGCCAACAATCGTCTCTTTGCTTACACATTTCTTCCCATGCTTCATCAACCGACTTTCTTTGAGTCCCATTCGCTACCTGAACCATATTTTCAGACTGTCTCATGATTTCTGCTATACTCGGAAAATAATCACATGTCCTCATGCACTTTAGTACTGCAGCAGTTAGTTGCTCTACGGTTAAACAAGTCAACGCTGTTGCATAAACGTCAATCTTATCTTTGGTCACCCTAGAATCAGAAAGAGCAATAACTAAAGGGGCTAATGTTCTTAGTGCCTGTTCTTTTGTCACCTGCATCCCTCCAACAAGTCGTTAATCATATCCATGTGACTTTCTTTTTTGTGCTGTTGCTTTCTTACAGGAAACAAGTCCGTCTGTGCCTCTTCAACTTCATCATTCCACCGTTCACCGTTCAGCCATGTTGCAGGATAAGGAATGAATTTCCCTCCGTCTTTCACCCAATCAACTGATTTAATAGCTTTTGTTAGGCCATCCATTATTTTTTCAAATATAACATCTAATTTTTGTATTTTGTTCCATGCTTTTAATGCATCCATTTTAGCTACTTTCCTAGGGTACGCTGACCAAAACATTTCAAATTCATCTGTATATGTATTCTTACTCTCATTCTCTTTCTTTTTCTTACTCTTAGTCTTATCTAGGGTGCTAACATTAGTTTTACTGTTAGTTTTACAAGAATCCAGCATTGGCGGTGCTTCATCACCACTAGCTAGAAGTTTTTGCTCACTCCTTTTTTTAGACATGTACTCTCTCATGTACTCTCTTTTGTTTTCTAACTGGTCTAAAGTTTGGTGTTTACTCCAATTTGGTATAGTAATAACTCCGTTTATTAACTCAATCATTCCATACTGTTCAAAAGTGTTTAATGCTAATCTAACGGTGTTTAGTGGTCTTCTAAATATTGTTGAAATCATTTCATCAGTATAGGCAATCCGATTATTAAGAGTGAAAACGCCCTTGTTATTGTTTTTCCCTGCTAAACAGAGTAGTTTAAACCAAATTACTATCATTGCATCATGTTCAGGCATACTTTCTATTAGTGATATTTTTTCATCGTCAAAAACATCTGTAACAATTTTTATCCATTTAACATCAGCCAAATTTTTATCACCACCTATGTATAAAATCAGATGAATACGCATACACTATACTGGGATTTCCTAACCATTTTTAGAAAAAAGAGTTAAAAATTTGTGGAGGTGTTACCCTCCAATTAACTAGCCTTGTTTTTACTAGCAACATACTCTTTCCATATAGTTTGTAATCCGTTCATAATTGAAGCAAAATCAGGTATTAATAAATCTTCAACTACCTTAGTTTTATACTTCCAATCAATTAAGCCAGCTAGATCCTCATTAGTTATACCTTCTTTGGTACATTTAGTTATTAACGACTTTGCTTGACCTGCTGTTATTTTAGTCGGTTGCGTCTGTGGCTTCGCTGGTTGCGGTGTGTTGGGTTTTTGTGCATTAGGTGTTACGATCGCCTTAGTAGATTCATTTTGTTGATTAGATTGCAAATTTGGAGGTTCATTATTAGTTGGATAATCGTAATCTTTAGGCAATGCCCACTTAGGCAATTGTATTGTTTCATCAATGGCAAATGATTTTCCAGCAGGTTTTAACTTCACCCATTTTTGAGGTAATTTGTATAAATATCTTCCGATCCCCCATTGATATGCTGCGCGTTTCATGCTGTCAGATAATCCACCTTTTACTGCTTCTGTTGCGCTATCATCTGCTCCATCCCATTTAGTGATCCATTCACCTTCGAATTTTACCGATATGCCACACAATTGGCTTACACCTTTCCACTCTTTAAACTCGTTTCTCCACCCGAACACCCCAAAAACTTCGTCCAGTCTATTTTGTATAGCCCTATTAGTTATGTAAGCAAGTGCTAGCCCTTTTGATTTATCTGACGTTGTAGAACCAACTCGCCATTCAATATCATCAGGAGGAAAAGGATTTTTTAATTGTTCCGCTATTTGCTCAGCGTTCATAAATTAAGCCTCCTTTACAGCGTGTTTGTAATTTATTTCTATAAAATCAATGTATTTTTGAATACCTTCTACCTGTTCTTGTGTTACTCCATATACAACAAATTGAGCGTTATATAATTTAACAGGTTCAATTACTTGTGATGCAGTTTGATTATTTTCTTCTTCTAGTTTTGCAGCAGCTTCTTTTAATTCAATTGCAGCCCTAGCCTGTTCAACTCTTTCTTGTCTCGCAACTTCTGCAATTCTTTTTTGTTCTTCACGTTCTAAAGCTAACTGTGCAGCCCTTTCCTCGCGCTCCTTACGAGTAGCTACTTGATTTTCAATATACGTCCGTAACTCTGTAATATTGAATGAATCAATCTTATTTTCTACATCTTCAAAGGTAAGGGGAGTAGCTAAATCCTTGCTCATAAATTCGCACATCATTTTAGCCATTGATATTTTCTCTGTACGTGCTGCTTCATCTGCAATTGCTTTATTTTGTATTTCCAAAAGCCAGCATACATTTTTCTGAATATCTTCCTTGATTTCTTTAAAGTTTGTACCTTTGTTCAACCACTTATCAGCTACTACTATTTGCTGACTATATTTTGCTTCTAGACCTAATTCAGTTGACACGTCAATAATAAGTTTTTCGCATTCAGTGCGCTTTGTGTCTCTGCGCTTATCTTCATATTTTTGTATTTGATCCTTAATTGGCTTTTCTGTCTTTTCTATCAGTTCAGCTAACTGTTTGATTTGCAATTCAAAGCTATCTAATGGCTTTTTGAAGTCTTTTTGAACTTTTAATCTGAACTTTTGCAAATTGATTCTTAGACTAGCAATTTGCCTTTGAGTTTTTTCCATATCAGGAAGGTTAGTTTCACTGACTACCAAATCAGCATATTTTTTTATATCATCAGTTAGCCTTTGCTTAACATCTTCAAAGTTCCAGGTTAATTTTTGTACATTTTCTAATACTTTTAATTCCATTGACATTTTTCAGCCCTCCAAATTAGGTTTATATGTACCGCACTCTATTTCCCAATCGCCAAGACCATTTTTAACCACACAGCGATTAGCACCAAAACCACTATTCCTATATATGTTAACGTCAATACCATATATCTCATCTGTGCTTTTTAACGTATATCCTTGGGACTCAACCTCTTTAAGTAACTCTTTTGCTAAAAACTCAATCTTTTTATCATCAGCAACACGCTTTAATTTAAATTCAAATATCCATAGCCAAATTTTCATTTTCATTATGACACCCTCCAAAAATTTACTTTGCATTTTAACGAACTAGGACGTATACCTTCCTTTTCCAACCGCTTAACCGCTTTATCTACAGCTATTTCACCAACAACCGCATTTACTAAAACCTTTATTCCGCTACCTACAAAGTGAACGCAATATTTGTACTCATTCACGCTACTTCACACTCTCTTTCCATTTCCTTATACTCGTTAACGTGATGCTGACCGCAAAAGGTATCATCATTATATGTAAATACCTCTTGACCATCTGCGATTAACACACCGCATAAATGGCACTCTGCAATGATTTCTGTTGGTTGATCTTCTTCTACTGGTCTGCGTGTATATCTGAATGGCTGTTCTTCTTCCATTTGACTTTGATCTGGCAAATCGTTATAATTATGCATAAGATATTTTCCTTTCGAAAGCTACTCTGTGCAAAGAGTGGCTTTTTTCTTTATTGTAGATACGATAACATCACACATAGCCCCACACCTGCCGTAAATCCCTTCATAAATGCATAGTCGTTTTTTCTAGAGATATAGTAGAGTTTCACGTTTTTCACCCCTTATCACCGTATAAACATTCTCCTAAAAAAGCGTATAAATCTTTTAAAACGATATCACTTGCTAATTCAATACTTTTAGCTGGCATATAACCTCCGCTACCTTGTTCAAAGTAATCTGATTCAAGTATTTTTAATACGTCTCTGTGATAAATAACAACTTGGCTATTGTTTAACGCTAACGATTTAAACATTTCGCTACCTCCTTAACGATATTTTCTCCATTCAATCGCATCCCAGCACGATAAGTTTTCACATATTGGTAGATTACTGCACTGAATACAGCACGTTGATCCGGAGTCATTACTCTTGCAGGTTGCGAATTGACACTTTTCGTTGTCTTCAACATGACAAATGTTACTCACTCCTTACAATTTGATTGGCATTGCTCTCGTATGTACTCGCTTACAGCTAGTGAAATTACTGCGTTTTCAGAA
>JAQSXG010000327.1 GCA_029256785.1 Neobacillus sp. | reverse complement strand
ACATGAAGCGAGGCGGATTACCGGTGAAACAGTACCAATGGATGCAGCACCAGGAGGTCAAGGTCGACTAGCGTTCACTATTCGTGAACCATTAGGTGTTATAGCAGCAATAACACCTTTTAATTTTCCGATGAATCTTGTTGCTCACAAAGTCGGACCTGCAATCGCAGCTGGAAATACAGTTGTATTGAAGCCAGCTAGTCAAACACCATTATCTGCATATAAAATTGCCGAGTATTTTCATCGCGCCGGGTTACCTTATGGTGCATTAAATGTTATAACTGGCAGCGGGCGTGCTGTTGGGGATATTTTAATGAATGATGACAGAATTAAGATGATTACTTTTACTGGAAGTCCAGAGGTAGGGAAATATATTCGTGAAAACTCTGGATTAAAGCGTATTACTCTAGAACTAGGTTCAAATTCAGCATTAATAGTAGATGATGCTGTTGCAATTGAACAGGTAATACCTAAAGTTGTAAGTGGAGCATTTGCCTATCAAGGCCAGGTTTGTATATCGATTCAGCGTATATTTGTCCATGAAAATATTTTTGACAAGTTCGTTGAACAATTTGTCAGTGAAACGAAAAAGTTAAAAGCTGGTGACCCACTTGAAGAGGATACCGACCTTTCAGCACTCATCACAAGAGGGGACGTACGGCGGACTAAGGATTGGGTTGATGAAGCTGTTAGGAATGGTGCGGTCCTTAAACTGGGAGGGGATTTCTTAGATGGTATTTTCCAACCTACAATATTAGCGGAAGTTCCTCAAGGAGAGAAGGTCAGCTGTGAAGAAATCTTCGCTCCAGTAGTTCATATCAATCGTTTCAACCAGATTGAAGAAGCGATCGAGCTTGTTAATGATTCAAAATATGGACTACAAGCTGGGATATTCACCAATGATATTCACAAAGCACTTCAAGCAGCAAGAAAACTTGAGGTTGGCGGTGTAATGATCAATGAAATACCAACCTTCCGCGTTGACCAAATGCCCTATGGCGGTGTAAAAATGAGCGGAATGGGCCGAGAAGGAATCAAATATGCAGTCGAAGAAATGACCGAACTAAAACTAATCAGCTTCAAAACAGAGTAAAAGAAAATGTCTGGCTGATTATTGAGTCAGACATTTTTTTACAATAAGGAGTGGATTGCATGAATCAACAAGCCTCGACGATTTATATTGAAGAAAGTAATTACTTTCTAGAAATATATCTAGATCCATTTAATAAAAGAATTCGCGTGGACGACTATCGCGGGTCTACCAAATTACTTTTACATAAAGCCGAGGAGCTTTCACATCAGCACCATGCTGAAAAATTAATCATAAAAGCACGAGCAGAGGATTTTTTAGCACTTTATGAATGCGGATTTCAGCCTGAAGCAATCATTGACCGTTATTTTCTAGGATCAGACGCACACTTTTTTTCAAAGTTTTATACACCAGAACGAAAGGAAAATAACCACTGGGTGACAGAGGACGGAATGATTCAAAGTATATATCAACTAGATCGGACTGTTCAAAAAACGTTTCCACCTAAAGAATATATACTAAAAAAGGCAGATAAAAACAATGCGGAAGAACTCTCTACTCTCTACAAACAAGTTTTTCCAATCTATCCGACTCCATTACATGAACCGGACTATGTAAAAAAAACAATGAAAGAAGGTACCATCTATTACGTTTTCTTTTATCAAGGGAAAATTGTAAGTGCTGCTTCAGCAGAGGTAAATGAGTTTTACAAAAATGCAGAACTAACAGATTGTGCCACACTATCAGAGCATCGGAAATATGGGTTGATGAAAATTCTCCTCCAAGAGCTTGAACGTGAATTGAAGCGAAAGGGTATTTATTGTTCCTACTCAATAGCCCGGAGTTTATCTTTCGGAATGAACGCGGTATTATTTCAACTCGAATATAAGTATCGGGGTAGGTTAATGAATAACTGCTATATATACGATAAGTTAGAAAATATGAATATGTGGGTAAAAAATCTGGCAGACTGCTAAAATCTCGGCGCAGGTGCTGAATTTTTGGCATCATAAATGAGAATAAAGGGGAGGTGAATCAGTGGCCCAGTTAACGGCACTAACACAAGAAGTTCTTTCAGCAATCCTTAAAACGATCGATGAGGGAATTCATGTTGTTAATACGGAAGGGGAAACAATATTTTACAATGAAGTCGCCGCCAAACATGATGGCATGAATGTGAAGGAAGTCCAAGGGAAGCATTTATTAGATGTCTTTCCTTCGTTAACAGTGGATTCAAGTACGCTTTTGAAGGTAATTAAGTCAGGAAAGCCGATCTACAATCAAACACAGGTATACGTGAATATCCATGGAACGCGAATTGATACAATTAATACAACACTACCAATATTTTTAGATAAAGAGATCATTGGTGCCGTGGAAATTGCTAAGGATTATACACGGATGAAGCTCCTCGCGGAAAGACTATTAGATTTACAAAAAGGTTTTAATAAAATTGGTAAGAATAAGTCTCCCAAGACTGTGAAATATACTTTAAATGATTTAAAGACTGTTAATCACCAGTTCAAGAGCCTAAAGGATGAGGCAAGAAAATTGGCAAAATCAGATTCTCCTATTCTCGTTTATGGAGAAAGCGGAACAGGTAAGGAGCTATTTGTTCAAGGTGTCCATCATGAGTCATTAAGAGCGGAAGGTCCGTTTATTGCGCAAAATTGTGCAGCTATTCCAGAAACCTTATTAGAGAGTATTCTTTTTGGTACGGCAAAAGGAAGCTATACAGGCGCGGTAGAAAGAAAAGGGTTATTTGAATTAGCCGATGGCGGAACACTTTTCCTCGATGAACTCCATGCGATGCCAATTGAATTACAAGCGAAGCTTCTGCGGGTGTTAGAGGATGGAATGGTGAGAAGGGTTGGTAGTGCACAAAATGTTTCTGTTGATGTACGGATCATTGCAGCGATGAATGTACATCCAAGCAATGCCCTCCAAGAACAAAAGCTCCGTTCTGACCTCTACTACCGATTGAATGTATTTACATTCAGCTTACTCCCAATTCGAGAACGGAAGGATGATATTTTATTTTTATCTGACTTTTTTATACAATTATTCAATCGAAAGTTGCATAAAAGTGTTCAGGGGCTAGAAGGGAAGCTGGAACTCTTTTTCTTAGAATATAAATGGCCAGGAAATGTCCGTGAGCTTAAGCATACGATTGAATATATGATGAACATCAGTGATAGCCCTAAGCTGTGTGCAAAAGACTTGCCAGTGATGATACGACAACAAGCTGCACCAGTAACTCAAGAAGAGAAAGATTTATCACTACGAAAAAATGTTGCGGAACTGGAGCAACGGCTAATTGACCATGCCCTAAAATTAACTGATGGGAATATTAATCAGGCAGCAAAGCTGTTAGAAATTCCAAGGCAAACCTTGCAATACAAAATGAAAAAGACAAACCCGTAGCTGCCGAAAAATCGGCGGCTTTTTTTTGATTTAAATTGGTTGTTGATTGGAGCTCCAGTCACTTCGCTTTCCGCAGGGGGAGCCTCCTCGGCGCTGAAGCGCCTGTGGGGTCTCCCCAGCCCCGTACTCCCGAAGGATTCTCGTGCCTCCCGCTCCAATCAACTATAAATGAAAAATCCGCTGATTTTTCTTGGTTTTTTGGGTTTTTATCCCGTTGGCACAATTCTTGCATATTATTTTACTAAAGCAGGTTAAGGGGGAACTCATATGAAATATTCATTATATCAGCCTAAAAGGCATTGGAAGGATATTGAGCTTTGGAAAGACGTTACAGAAGAACAGTGGAATGATTGGCTCTGGCAGTTGACCAACACAATTCGAACGCTAGACGACTTAAAAAAAGTAATTAACCTCACTCCCGATGAAGAGGAAGGCGTCAAAATTTCTACTAAGACAATTCCCTTAAATATAACACCTTATTACGCTTCACTTATGAATCCTGATGATCCGCGCTGCCCTATTCGTATGCAATCCGTACCAGTGTCAAAGGAAATCCATAAAACCAAATATGACCTTGAGGATCCATTGTACGAGGATGAAGACTCACCCGTTCCAGGATTAACACATCGTTATCCCGATCGCGTACTGTTTCTTGTCACGAATCAATGCTCAATGTATTGCCGGTACTGTACTAGAAGACGTTTCTCTGGTCAAATCGGTATGGGTGTTCCGAAAAAACAGTTAGATGCCGCCATTTCATATATTCGTCAAACACCACAGGTCCGTGATGTGCTGATTTCTGGTGGGGATGGGCTGTTAATTAATGATAATATTCTTGAGTATATATTGAAAAACCTCCGTGAAATTGACCATGTAGAGATAATCCGGATTGGAACGAGGGCACCGGTTGTGTTCCCGCAAAGAATTACGGAAAATCTTTGTGGAATTTTGAAAAAATATCATCCAATCTGGTTAAACACTCATTTTAACACGAGCATCGAAATCACTGAGGATTCTAAAAAGGCATGTGAAATGCTTGCTAATGCTGGTGTTCCAATTGGAAACCAATCGGTTATTCTCGCTGGAATTAACGACAGTGTCCCGATTATGAAGAAGCTCATGCATGACTTAGTAAAAATTCGAGTTCGCCCATACTATATTTATCAATGTGATTTATCTGAAGGGATTGGCCATTTTCGTGCGCCTGTTTCAAAAGGACTTGAAATCATTGAGGGTCTACGCGGACATACAAGCGGTTATGCGGTGCCAACTTTTGTTTTAGACGGTCCTGGAGGCGGCGGGAAAATCTCACTCCAACCGAATTATTTAATCTCGCAAAGTCCTGAAAAAGTGGTATTGCGAAACTTTGAAGGAGTCATTACCTCATACCCAGAGCCTGAAAATTATCAGCCAGGGACCGCAGAAGGATATTTTCAAGAGGTTTATCCTGATATGGCTGAGAAAAAATCCCTTGGGGGTATTGCAGGTATCATGAATGATGAGCATTTTAATCTTGTGCCGGAGGGGCTAACAAGATTAAGTCGAAGGAAAGAATATCAGCAAAATCCATCCCATTCATCGCTTAAGGATAAACGAAGTAAACGAGATGAATTAAAAGAAAAGAAGTTTCAAGCACAGCAGAAGAAAACCGATACAAATGCCCCAGATATAAGCACGGTTTCAAAAGTGAAGGGGGATTAACATTGGCCTTTTGTGAATGGTGTGAAAGTATAAATATTACTAGTGATACCGCCTCCGTTTATTGGGAACTGCCGGATGGAACACGGGCGATTGAAATTTCGCAAACTCCTTCGATAACGTGTCTTGAATGTAGTATGACTTATCAAACGGAACGGGTAGTGCGTGAGATCGAGGATCAATTATATTTAATTGATTGTAAACAGATTAGTAGCAAGCTAGATTACAAAGAATTAATTAAGATTCCAAGATTGCTAAAGAAAAATTACTTTGATTTTTCATCATAATACGATGCTGGACGCCATCAGCTGTTTTAAGTTATAGTGTTTTTAGGAAAAATCAATTTGTTTTTGAAGGAATGGCGGACAGTATGAGGAAATCCTTTTATCATTTTTTAATGAAATACAGACATCCTAAACCGAAGGATGAGATTGGTGACTTTGCCAATCATGCTTATCTGGATCACAGT
>JAQSXG010000326.1 GCA_029256785.1 Neobacillus sp. | reverse complement strand
TCGCCTATCCTTCTAATATTTTCCGTTCGATCATCATCCGAAAATCCCAGGTCACGATTCAGACCATGGCGGATATTATCACCATCAAGGACATATTCATTTATGCCTTGGCGGTATAATTCTCCTGAAACAGCATTGGCAATCGTCGACTTCCCTGATCCGGAGAGACCGGTAAACCATAGTACGCAGCTTCCATGACCATTTTGAATACGACGATCTTCCTTTGTAACAGCTGATGAATGCCATGTAATATTCGTTGCTTTCGACATGAATACTCCTCCTTACACCCTTGTCTCTTCCTTCATTCCCTCAATAAGCACTTCAACTACTTCTTTTCGGCTAAAAGTGGAGGGCGGTAAGGTACCAGTGCGCAACATTTCTCTCACCTTTGTTCCAGAAAGGATCACTCGGTCCTCATTACTATGCGGGCAAGTTTTATCAGATGCCATTCCTTCACATTTATTGCAATAAAAACTATGTTCAAAGAAGAGTGGTTTGATGCCGAGTTCCGCTTCGGTAAAATGGTTAAAAATACGCTGGGCATCATAGGTTCCATAATAATTTCCTACTCCAGCATGATCACGGCCGACAATGAAATGCGTGCAACCAAAGTTTTTCCGGGCGATGGCGTGGAAAATTGCCTCTCTCGGGCCAGCATAACGCATTGCCGCTGGATAAACACCGAGATGTACCCGCTCTGCCGGATAATAATTATCGAGGAGAACACGGTAGCTTTTCAAACGAACCTCTGCTGAGATATCATCCGATTTTGTTTCTCCAACAAGCGGATTTACGAACAGACCATCAACCGTCTCTAACGCTGCTTTTTGAATGTACTCATGTGCGCGATGAATCGGATTTCGTGTTTGGAAACCGACCACTGTTTTCCATCCCTTTTCGGCAAACAAAGCACGCGTTTCCTTCGGCTCTAGCCACACATCACCAAATACTCCTTTTTCCGGTTTTTTCACTAATGTCACATCACCAGCAACATAGACAGGACCTCTTTCATATAGTCGCTTTACCCCTGGATGTGCAAGTTCTTCCGTTTTATATACTTCAAGGGCTTCTTTATCCAAATCAGGTTCAAACCACTCTGAAACTTTAATCACACCAAGAACTTCTTTGTTAAAAACAAGCTTTCGTTCTTCTCCTTCTTTAAGTGTGGTAGCTGTTTCATAGGATACAGGTAGTGTTACAGGAATGGACCAAATCGTATTGTCAGCTAGTCGCATATTGCTTACCACGGACTCATAATCGGCTTTTCCAAGAAAACCTGTTAGCGGACTGAATAGACCAACGCCAATCAGTTCAAGGTCACTTAAAGCAATTGCATCAATTTCAATCTCATTTTTGAGATTTGTATAATCATAGAATGGGTCATATGCTTGAATAAGCTTACCACCATGAGGATTTGGTAAAAATGACAATTGAATCAAACCTTTCTACATTCGTTTATTAGTTTTTTAGCGAAAAGCACAAATTCTTCGGCGTATTCATTGTTATTCTCTTTGTAATTATTGTTTATTAACCGACTAGTCACATTTTATCAGCGAAACTAAGTCATTTATCAGTGATAAACTGCATTTTATCAGCGAAATCTATTGATTTACCGGCGAAAAATCACCTTTTATCAGCGAAACGCTATCTCCAGTAAATCTACTAATTTAGTTGCGAAACACTCCTAGTTAAATCTGCTCTTTCGCTGCCTCTTGTGCGACCGTTACGGCGATTTTCTCGCGTTTCATCAGTGACAGCACACCGAACACAGATATCAGGACACCCCCCATGGCGATAATCGGGTAGATATTGTGCTCAATTAACAATTGAATCAGAGTATAAGATAACACCATAGATAGTACCGGTGATACGACCCAAACGGTAAGCAACTGAACAACAATGCCTTTTTTTAAAATTGACCTGCCTTGGTTGGCAAATCCAATTCCAATAATCGACGAAGTCGTAATTTGAGTCAGTGGGACTGGAATTCCAAACAACGAAGCTACAGTCACAATGCTGGCGCCCGTTCCAGAAATAACACAGCCTTCTTCCAGCTTAAGTGTGGTAATCTTTTTTCCGTTTGTTTCAAGGACTCGATGCCCTAAAGTGAGCACACCTAAAGCTACGAACAATCCTCCCCAGAAAATACCATTTCCTGTTGAGAGTATACTTGCGCCAACAAGCGGCCCCACCGCATTCGCAACATTGTTCATCCCGGCTGAAAAGGCCTCAAACAAACCCAGAAACACGACAAGGACTGTGAGAATAGGTACTGCCTTCGGTGCCTTCACCCACTTTGATAGCCATTTATTTTTTAATAAATAAGTAGCAAGTATGGCTATGACAAATGCAGCGATTGGTGTGAGAAGCCAGAAAAACATAATCCAAATAATTTTCCCTAGGAATAGAGACTGGTAAACGATACCGGCACCAATGACCGATCCAACGGCCACTTCACTGGTAGATAACGGGATACCAAATATATTGGCTAAAAATAGTGAGATTGCGGCTGATGCTAGTACAATCAAGGCAATCGATACGGTGAAGGTACTGTTTGGAACAATCCCACTTCCTATGGTTTTAACTACTTCACCACCGCCAAGCCATGCACCCAAAAATACAGCCATACTGCATAACAGCAAGGCATGCTGTTTTTTAACAACTCCGGAACCGTAGGCGATCCCCATTGAAGCCGCTGCACCACTTGCACCTATATTCATTGCGAAAAACAAACCAATCGTAATCGCGATTATCGTAAGCAAAAGAAACTGCCTCCTTTAGCGGTCGTGCAAACCACACTCCGTCTTGCTACTTCCCACCCAGCGCCCTGCACGTGAATCCCCCTCTGCTAGAACAGGTTGTGTACAAGGAAAACAGCCTATACTAGGGTATTGGTGGTCATGTAAGGAATTATAAGGGAGTTTTTTTTCTTTGATATACGCCCAAACATCATCCCAAGTCCAATGTATTAATGGGCAGATTTTGATATTCTCGAACTTTTCATCTTTATTTAAGAATTCAGTGTTTGCTCTTGTTGGTGATTGTTCCCTGCGAAGACCGGAAATCCATGCTTGCTTTGCTGTTAACGTTTCTCGTAAGGGAATAACTTTTCGAATCGTGCAGCATTGTCCAGGATCTCTTTTCCATAAAGCTGACCCATACTCCTCAGCTTGTTCGTCAAGAGTAAGTGCTGGCAGTTTCCGCTCAATCCGCAATTTAGGGAAACGAGCCTCTATTTTGTCAATAACCTCGTATGTTTCAGGAAAGTGCAAACCTGTATCCAAAAAGACAATATGGGCATTTGGCTTTATTTGCTGAATCAAGTCAATTAATACAATTGCTTCAGCACCAAAGCTGGATGCATACACAATCTCCTCATCAGGATAATGGCTGTACGCCCATTCCAATACAGATCGAGCTCCTTTTGAATCATCCTCTATAGGAAATGTATCGGATATTTGATTCCAATTTTGAAAAGTTACTGCCGAAACCATTACTCAAACCTCCTTCGACTATTAAAAAAAGACGGTCTCCTTTTAGCATTGAAGGAGACCGCCTCTAGTTTGTCTAGTCAGCGATTTTTATTTGATTGAAGACGAATCTTTTCATTTTTCTCAATTTGAATAATTTTGCCATCCTGAACGACTAGAGTGATAGATCCATAACTTAACGTTTCCAGCATTTTCTCAAGATGTGCCACTACCTGTTCCTTTTCCTCTGGAGTCAACTTGATTCGCCCTCCTTTTTAAGCTCTTTGGTAATTAATAAAATTAATCCTACCATACCCATAGGTTTTATGTAAATAAAAAAATTAATAATTAAATAAATTAATTTTGTGCCTGTTTTTACTGATATTTTTCTACTATTTATGAGTAGGCAGATTGGCTCAGATTTGCAATAAAGATCTCAGTTCAAAAAAATGTGAATTTTTTTACCTAAAAAAGGAAAACTAAGCAAAAAAGTGGAGAGTATGTAAATGGAGAAAAAAATAGCGGTAATAGCAGATATTCACGGAAATTATTCTGGACTGAAAGCTGTACTCAATGATATTGATGTAGAGGATAAATTTGACCATATATATTGTTTAGGGGATTTAGTTGGGATCGGCTATGAAACGAATGAAGTCTTAGAACTCTTGCTTTCTCGGAACGACATTTCTTATGTGATGGGGAATCATGACGAAGCGATTTTGGATGTGCTCGCTGGCAGGGAAGTGTACAGCAGGGGCAAAGAAAAGAAACATCATGAATGGATTGCTCACCGTATGAATCCTAAATTCATCCCCTTCTTAACGGAAATTCCAGTTACACTACATGCGGAGATTAATGGTAAAAGCTTACTTTTCGTCCATTACCATTTAAATGAAAGTGGAGAATTTTTGTCCGTTGATTATGAACCAACAGAAGAAAAATTAGACAAACACTATCAATCATTGAATGCTGACATTATCTGTTTTGGCCATCATCATGTGATTCACCATTTTAAATCCAAGGAACGCCTGTATCTTAACCCCAGTTCACTAGGCTGTTATCATAAACCACTTGCAAGCTATGCCATTTTATCCTTCGGCGAGTTGGGGCAGATAAACGTAAACATGAAAGAAGTTCCATATGATAACAAAGAGTTTTTATTAGGGTATCAAAAATTAGATGTACCTGATGCCGATTACCTATTAAAATATTTTCATGGAAACCAGCATGTAAAATACCTTTAACATTCACACCACCCTCCTTTACTTGGAAGGTGGTGTTTTTACCTTAGGAATATAAGACCTGAGTCCTAGCAAATGTTACGTCTCTAGCACATATTTAATCTTGAATTTTCTTGTTACACTTTAATTACGCTTTGATAGTGTTAATAGACAAGAAGGAGCTATTATTAATGAAAAATGAAGGATCAAAACGCGAACGGTTTTCGCGAAATAGTTTTGCACTACTCGCCATTTTGTTTACATTCTGTATAGTGGCACAGGTATTTTTAGCAGGGTTAGCAATATTTGTGAACCCACTTAATTGGATGAAGCACACCAATTTTATCCATCTATTCGAGTTTATTCCCGTCATTATGTTCATACTTTCTTTCGTTGGCAATATGCCGCGTTGGGCGATCGGTCAAAGTGCCGCATTGTTTGTCATCATCTTCGTGATGTATTTCACCGCCAACATTACCCCTGTTCTTCCCTGGGCTGCCGCTTTGCATCCCGTTATCGCAATTGGAATCTTCTGGATGTCAATAAAACTCGGATCAAAATCATGGAAGTATGCCTTTAAACCACAAACAAATGAAGGGATTGTGGTAGAATGAGACAAATTTTGATTTTTTTTACTGGTTCTATTATCGGACTGATTTTATCAGAGGTCGTTGGCGTATTTGGTTATCTATTATATGATCAGGTGATCGGCCTAAAGTTTGTCCCGCTACTTTTTGGTATATTGTTAGTTGGGCTTGATTTTCTTATAAGCCATAAGCCTAAGAGGCAATCCTTTTCTCAAACATACAAAAGCAGCTTCCACTAAGGAAGCTGCTTTTAATCGTTATCTTTTTAGAACCGCAGTATTTTCATCTGGGTCATTTTTTACAGAAAAGAGACCTTTTGGTTCAAGATAGTAAGAAATTGGTGTTTTCGTTTCCTTTGAAACGCTATTTCTATATTGACATGCTCTTTGTTCCATAATAATGAAGGT
>JAQSXG010000325.1 GCA_029256785.1 Neobacillus sp. | reverse complement strand
AACTTTTATAAAAAGGCAAGATCAAGGGACTAAAAAAATTTATGAATAGATCCCTTAGCTTAATGTTGCCTTTTTTAGGGGTTATTTTCAGGGTAGCCTTTACAAAAGGATTGTTTTATTTATTTTTGAAACGTTTCTATAACTTGTATCACTGCTGGTCCTAGCAGGACAATAAATAAACTTGGAAAAATAAAAAGTATTAATGGAAAGAGCATCTTAATTGGTGCTTTCATTGCTTCCTCTTCTGCTCGCTGTTTCCGCTGTTCTCTTACTTCATTTGATTGAACTCTTAGTACCTTAACCATACCGATACCTAGTTTTTCTGCCTGTAGGACATTACTAATGAAGGCTTTAACTACGTCTACATCAACCCGATCCCTTATTCCCGACAGTGCCTCACGGCGAGTTTTTCCAAGACGAATTTCTTCAAGACAGCGATGGAATTCGTAGGAAAGGACTCCCTCTTTTCGCGAAACAACCTTCGTAATAGCGGCATCGAAACCAAGACCAGCTTCAAGACTAACAGTTAAAAGATCCAAGAGGTCAGGAAACTCTCTTAACGCTCGACGGCTTCTTGCTTTTGTCTTTTGTTTTAAGTAAAAATGCGGGTAATAGGAACCAATTAAAATACCTATCATAATAAAAACAAGTATCGCACTTTTTCCCATGTTTAATATGGCACCGTATCCTGTAAAGATTATCGGGAGAACAATTATGAACACTAACTGAACTAAGCGAAAATCTACCGCAGTCATACCAAAGGGGTTTCCTGCTCTCTGAAGCTTTTTATCTATTTTTGCTTCCTTTTCACCTGGCATTCTCTTTTTAAAACTTTTCTTAAAATCTACTAAAATTGGCTGGAGCAATCTTCTAAATAACGTTTCCTGCTTTGCTTCTATTGGTACTACCTTATCTAAAGGCTCATTTACTAGAAAGAAATCCAAGCGGTCCTGTACCTTGCTTTTTTTTTCCGACCTCATTAATAAGAATCCATAAATCGTACAGGTGATAGTCAAAAATAAAAAGAAATATACCATGGCTATACCTCTATCGTTGTTATTTTTTTGATTAATGTAAAGCCAATAACCCCTGAAAAGAGTCCTGCACCTATCATAGCTAATCCAAGTGGGTGCCTAAATAGGGAGCCAATATAATCAGGTTGGATCATATAAAGTAGTAAGCCAAGTATCACTGGAAGCAACGCGATAACATAACCAGATAACCGGCCTTGGGCTGTAAGTGTTGTGATTTGCCCTTGTATTTTTGTTCGATCACGAATGGTTTCAATAATTTTATCGAGGACTGTGGCAAGATTCCCGCCAACCTGACGTTGAATTAATATTGCCTGAATCATTAGATCCAAATCCTCACTGGGCATTCTTTCCTTTAAATCATTTAAAGCGTCTTCAATATTTTTTCCGTATTGCATTTCCTTTAAAACAGAATCCATCTCATCTTTAATCGGTGACGAGGCTTCCTCAACAACCGATTTTAAAGCTTGTTGAAAACTGAATCCTGCCCGCAATGAACCGACGATCGTTGTGATCATATCCGCCAGTCCTTCATTAAACTTTGAAGTCCGTTCACGCTGTTTTTTGCGCAAATACCATTTTGGCAGTTGTAATCCTAAGAATCCGCCAACAAAAATAAAAAGGATATTCTCTGTAAACAAATAAAATAGACCGCCAATTAATGCTGTTAAAATCCATTGAAACAAGATATATTCTTCCGGCTTTAACGGTATTCCCGCTTGTGCTATTTTTGTCTCAAGCTTAATATTTTTTTCCTTTGTTAGGAATTTTTTTTGGATTCTATGCTTTAGAAGTTGAATTAATGTTAATCGTTGCTTAACTTCAACGAACACTTCAGTTGTATTAACATTTTCTTCTTTGGATAGTAAGTAATGTTCCATTCGTGTTTGTAGTCTATTTTTTTTGACAAAAAGGATTTGAAAAATAGACCAATAGAATAAAATTATAGCTATGAAAACTAGAAACATGATTAGAAGCATCATCGTTTCCACTCCTCATTTTCAATAAACACAGAGGCTGGAATATGGATACCTGCTGTTTCAAGTTTCTCATAAAACTTAGGGCGAACTCCTGTTGGAACAAGGCGGCCGATAATCTTTCCTTCAGGGCTTACCCCCTCTTGTTTAAAGGTAAAGATATCCTGAAGAACGATAATATCACCTTCCATACCTTGAACTTCCGTGATATTGGTTATTTTTCTAGAACCATCCTTTAAACGCGATTGCTGAATAATTACGTCGAGGGCTCCAGCAATTTGATCCCTTATCGCTTTGATTGGTAAGTCAACACCGGCTAATAGGACCATTGTTTCCAATCGTGAAATCATATCTCTCGGACTGTTCGAGTGACCAGTGGCTAAGGAGCCATCATGTCCAGTATTCATAGCCTGAAGCATATCCAAGGCTTCTCCGCCCCGTACCTCACCAATAATGACTCGGTCAGGACGCATCCGAAGGGAGTTTCTGACAAGGTCACGAATAGAAATGGAGCCTTTCCCTTCAATATTTGGCGGCCGAGATTCTAATGAAATCACATGTTCCTGTACCAATTGAATTTCGGCAGCATCTTCTATTGTGACAATCCTTTCATCCTCCGGTATGAAATTGGATAGGACATTTAGTGTTGTTGTTTTACCTGAGCCTGTTCCACCAGAGACGAACATATTTAACCGAGCTTTAACGCAGGCATCAAGGAAAATCCCCATTTCTTCGGTCACAGTACCAAAATTAATTAAATCTTGGATACCTAGTGGGTCCTTCGAAAACTTCCTTATTGTAATCGTTGGGCCATTTAATGCCAATGGTGGGATAATTGCATTCACACGTGAACCATCCGGAAGCCTAGCATCTACCATTGGAGAGCTTTCATCAATTCTTCGACCCAGAGGGGCAACAATTTTATCAATTACATTCAAAACATGTTCATTATCACGAAATTGAATAGGCGTTAATATCAATTTACCCTTTCGTTCACAGTAAACCTGGTTTGGGCCATTGACCATTATTTCTGAGACATCCTCATCCAACAGCAGTGGATTAATTGGACCAAACCCCGTTAAATCGTTAACTAGTTCATCCACTACTTTTTTTCGGTCAATTTTACCGCGAAACTCCTCATCCTCTTTTATTATTTCCACCGCCATACTATCTAGCTTCGGAATAATATTCTCTATTTCCTGGTCTTTTAATTCTGCCATTATTTTTTTGTGCATCATATTCTTTAGTTCTTGATGCTTATCTACCTTTTGTACCTTGGGTTTTTCTTTATGGCTTTCCTTGGTACGCTGTTCCTTATTCACTTGTTTTAAATCGATAAGTGGTGAGGATGAGTGATTATTAATGGAGGAAATCTCCTGTTTGCCATCCCCACCATTTCCTTGAGTTTTATGTTGTATTCGAGTGAGAAGACTCATTCCTTCGCCCACCTTATGTTCGTTTCTTTGAAAATAGCTTTGTTAATGGTGAATTCTTTTTCTTTATTTTTATAGGAGATACGTTATTTTCACTTGATATCAGCTCGGCCATTTTAAAGACACCCTTCGCAACATTAGATTTGCTATGCTTTATCACAAAAGGGACGCCTAAGTTAATGGATTGGGAACAGATTTGAAAATCATTTGGGATATAAATTGGATTGTCTTCACTTAAAATCTTGGCGGCATCGATTGCATTTATCACACTTTCCATATTTGCACGATTAATTACCACTCTAGACCTAGATCGTAGCCCTAATATCTCCAGTGTTTCTAAGAATAATTTTGTGTTCTTTAAGGCAGCCATTTCAAGATTTGTCACAACATGTATTTGGTCTGCTTTTTCGAGATATTGAAGTGTTTGCTCATTCAAGCCCACTGGTGTATCAACGACAACGAAATCATGCTGAGTGAGCATAACATCTAGGATTTTTTGTACTGCATCAGGAGTAACTAAATCTGCAAATTCTGGCCGCTCCGGTGCAGGCAGTACCCTAACGCCACTTTCATGTACAGTTAAATAATCAGGAAGATTATGTTCATCAAGCGTGACAATTCCTTCTATTGCTTCCTTAATGGTCAAGGAATTTTTTAAATCCATCGCCAGATTCACATCACCAAATTGAAAATCGCCATCAAGTATCGCTACAGATATATTCTTCTTCCTAAGAGCAACCGCTAAATTTACTGTTAAAGTGGTACGTCCAATCCCGCCTTTAGCACTGCAAACAGCAATCATCTTTCCACGCCGAGGATTCATCTTTTCTTGTCCGATTTGCATTTCATCCTGGCTAGTCATGAATCGTCACCTTCCATTACTTTATTCCTCTTTACTTGGAACATCTTCTGTTTGTTCTACCGGTCTGTTATTGAGGATAAAGTGAATCTTTCCTTCTTCCGAGGCATTAATTAGTTTAACCGCATCATCTGGTTTTAGCTCCAAAGTAACTGAACTATATTCTACATACGGCTCCTCCGTATTTTCAGGTGTCTGCATTTTTCTACCAACCGCCAAAACCCTTGTCTTTTTTAGTATTATTTCTGTTTTAGGGACATCTTTGTTCGTAGCATCTTTTACCATTTTCGAAAAAACAACATCAACTTCATCCTCGGGTTCAATAAGATTCGAAACAGACTGATTAAAGTTGACTCCTACTGATACCGCACGATATTCGTCCTTTACTTTTCGCGATACATAAACACTTTCATCCTTCTTCGATCCAATTCGATGGGATAGAATCAGTTCACCTTTTTCAATCATCGCAGTCGCAAGCATTCCTTCTACTTCGGTAAGGCTTTTTATCGCTTTAGGATGGACCGTTTCTTCGGGCATCTGGATCATTTCAATTTTTTCAGAGGTTATCTTTTCATTTTTTCCGATTTTCTCTTTTGCTACAACAATGTCAATTGTTGGAACCGTCACCGTTGCTGGTTCTGCACTAAACTGCTTCGTATATTGGAAGAATAGTATAGTCGTAATTATTCCCAACATTACTGACAGCATTAAGGCCGTCTTTGCTTTCAACATCGTTCACCTACTTCTTTAATCGTATCGTGTAAGCACCTTTATCCGTAATGCCTTCAACATAAGAACCGACTCCAGTTCTTTTTATAAAAACTCCCGTAATAGAAGTATCTGTCGAACTCATTGGTTCTTTGATGTAAAAATAGGCAAAACCCGTAACCTCAATTTGTTTCATTTGACCACTATCAAAACTATGAGGTTTATAAACGATGACCATGATAATTCTTGAACAATCACGCATACTGTAATCTCCTGGAGGTTGAGAACAGCCATTAATTCTTTCTTGAATTACTTCTCTGGTTTTACCCGCGATATTTCCCGTTTGTGTATCAACAATTTCTCCAATTTTCACTTCCGATTGATAACCATGACGTAAATTATCTTCATATGTTTTGGCACCAGGACCTTCAAGAGCTAAAATTCCAAAGTTTCCATATTCTAATTCGGAAGGTCCAACTTTTAATGAGGTTTCTTCGTAATAGTTTAATTGTGATAATTTATTTTCATCGACACCTAAGGGAGCAACCCCTACTGCGTTTCCAATTGGGTACAATCCAGCAGTAGCATTGGCTTTGACAGCTACTTTTTCAAACCCAAATATTTGGGCAAAGGTGAGGGGAACTTCTCTTGTTAATTCTACTGAAACCTCATTCCCTGAA
>JAQSXG010000324.1 GCA_029256785.1 Neobacillus sp. | reverse complement strand
ACCTAAGTCCTCAAGCTCTACCTTCATGTTATGGTAAACAACTTCAGATTCATATTGAGCAGACACTCCAGCAAGATACTTTTGCTCTGCTTCAGGAATTCCCAGTTTATCAAAAGTTGCTTTAATTTCTTCAGGAACTTCATCCCAAGACTTCTCAGATTTCTCCGATGGTTTTACATAATAGGTAATTTCATCGAAGTTCAACGAAGCCATATCTCCGCCCCATTGTGGCATTGGCATTTTATAAAAATGTTCAAGTGATTTTAAGCGGAAGTCCAGCATCCATTGCGGCTCGTTCTTCAACTTTGAAATTTCTTTTACAATATCACTTGTCAATCCACGCTTTGATCGGAAGATGGAAACGTCTTTATCGGCAAAACCGTATTTATAATCACCGATTTCCGGCATCTTTTTAGCCATCGTCGTATTCCTCCATTTCATTAGAAAAGGCAAGCGCCAATGCTGTTAAAAACATGGCGCAAGAGTGGCAAAAAGTCACTCATAAAGCTTTCCGTATTATTGTTTTTCCTCTTCGGTTAATCCCTTTTCCATTGCCTTCCATGCTAAGGTCGCGCATTTAATCCGCGCAGGAAATTTGGCGACTCCTTGAAGAGCTTCAATATCACCTAAATCAATATCATCATCATATTCTTTACCTTGCATCATATCAGAAAATATCTTTGAAAGCTTTAAAGCTTCCTCAACATTTTTTCCTTTAATCGCTTGGGTCATCATTGAAGCCGAAGACATTGAAATCGAACAGCCATCGCCTTCAAATTTCGCATCAATGACTTTACCGTCTTCGACCTTAAAAGTTAGTTCAATTCGATCCCCACAGGTAGGATTATTCATATTAATCGTATGGCTGCCATCTTCTAAAATGCCACGATTACGAGGCTTTTTATAATGGTCCATAATTACTTGACGGTAGAGATTATCTAAATTATTAGAAGACATCGCTGAAATACTCCTTTGTTTTAACAAGTCCTTCAACGAGCTTATCAATATCTTCCTCAGTGTTGTAAAGATAAAAGCTTGCACGAGCAGTAGACGATACCTTTAGCCATCTCATCAACGGCTGTGCACAATGATGCCCCGCACGGACAGCAATACCTTCTGCATCAAGAACAGTGGCAACATCATGCGGATGTACATCACTAATATTAAAGGTAACAAGACCAGCACGTTTAGCAGGATCCATCGGTCCATAAATAGCCATACCTGGAACGGTTGACATTTTCTCGAGGGCATACGCTACAAGCTTATGCTCGTGTTCGGCAATATTGTCTAAACCTATTGCAGTTAGGTAGTCAATTGCTGCACCCAGTCCGATTGCACCGGCAATAATTGGAGTGCCACCTTCAAATTTCCATGGGAGCTCTTTCCATGTGGATTCTTGTAAATGAACAAAATCAATCATTTCTCCACCGAACTCAATAGGTTCCATATTTTCTAGTAGCTTCTTCTTTCCATAAAGTACGCCGATACCTGTTGGTGCGCACATCTTATGTCCGGAAAAGGCCAAGAAGTCACAGTCCAAATCTTGAACATCGATCTTCATATGCGGAGCACTTTGTGCCGCATCCACGACCATAACCGCACCATGTTCATGAGCAATTTGCGTGATTTCCTTGATAGGATTGATTACGCCCAGTACATTGGATACTTGCATAATCGAGACGATTTTTGTTTTGTCAGTGATAGTAGCACGAACATCATCAAGAGAGAGAGTTCCATCCTCTTGTAAAGGAATGTACTTTAACTCCGCTCCCGTCCGTCTCGCTACTTGTTGCCAAGGAATAATATTACTATGATGCTCCATATAAGTAATAACAATTTCATCGCCGGCCTTCAAATTTGCTGCTGCATAACTTGAAGCAACCGTATTTAATGAAGTAGTTGTTCCTCTTGTAAAAATAATTTCTTGAGTTGATTTCGCATTAATAAACTTACGAACTTTTTCTCTTGCGCCTTCATATGCATCCGTAGCACGTGTTCCTAATGTATGAACGCCACGGTGAACATTAGAGTTGATTTCTTTATAATATTTTTCAAGTGTTTCAATAACTTGAATAGGCTTTTGCGATGTAGCAGAGCTATCCAAGTAAACAAGTGGATGACCATTAACTTCTTGATTTATTATTGGAAAATCACGGCGAATATCCTGGATATTCATTATTGTACTTTCCTTTCAATCACTTCAGTTAGCTGTTTCTTTACTCCTTCAATCGGCAGTTGGTTCACTACAGGAGCTAAGAAACCATGAATAACTAAGCGCTCCGCTTCTTTTTTAGGAATTCCGCGGCTCATTAGATAATATAATTGTACTGGGTCTACTCGACCTACAGAAGCAGCATGACCTGCAGTTACATCATCCTCATCAATAAGAAGAATAGGGTTAGCATCACCGCGAGCTTTTTCACTTAACATAAGTACACGGGATTCTTGAACCGCATTTGATTTTGATGCACCATGTTCAATTTTCCCAATGCCATTAAAGATCGAAGAGGCACTATCCTTCATTACACCATGCTTTAAGATATAACCTTCGCTATTTTTACCAAAGTGAACAACCTTTGTTGTAAAGTTTTGCGTTTGCTCGCCACGTCCGACAACAACAGTTTTTGTATCACCATATGAACCGTCACCAACAAGGTTCGTTGTGTTTTCTGAAATTGTATTACCATCGTTCATTAATCCTAGTGCCCATTCAATCCGAGCATCTCTTCCTGCCACACCACGACGGTTAACATATGTTGTAATTCCTGAAGATAGGGTATCAACTGCACCAAATAGCACTTTTGAACCGTTTCCAGCAAGAACTTCTGCAACAATATTAAAGATTCCACCAATAGATTCAACAGTTGAGATATAGTTTTCTACATAAGTGACAGAACTATTTTCGTCTGCAACAACAATTACATGGTTAAAAAGGTTGGTTTCTGCATTATCATGAACATAAATCGCTTGAATCGGTTCAGCAATTTCAACATTTTTAGGAACATATAGGAATGCTCCACCATTAACAAGCGCTGCATGTAAGGCAGCTAGACGGTGTTCATCTGCCTTAATACCTTCTGTCATGAAGTATTTTTGAACAAGTTCGCCATGTTCACGAACTGCTGTAAAAATATCAGTAAAAATGACACCTTTTCCCTTTAGCTCATCTGCTAAAGATAAAAAGGCAGGTGTTTGATTCCGTTGAATATATAAATTTTTATTTACCGCATCCACATCAACTAAAGCCCTAACCTCGAAAGGTAAGTCTTCAAGGGAGTTGTACATTTCACTGTCAACTGTATGTGATTTAAATTGAGTAAAATTCCAATTATCTATCTTTGTTTTATCGGGTCTTGGCATTGGCAGCGTTTCGCTGCTTTCTAATGCTGTCAGACGAATCGTTTCAAACCAAGTTGGTTCATTCATTTCCTTTGAAAAAGAACGAACAAACTCCTTATCAAATGGTAATTTCGTTTCTGTTGTCATTGTTATCCTCCTAACCTAACTTACGCTTCTTGCCCAACTGTTTCATCTTCAATTCCAAGTTCTTGTTTGATCCAGTCATATCCTTCTGCTTCTAAGCGGTGTGCAAGCTCTGGTCCGCCTGATTTCACAATACGGCCCTGCATCATAACGTGTACATAGTCAGGAGTGATATAGTTTAAAAGACGTTGATAGTGAGTAATAATTAAACAACCGAAATCTTCTCCGCGCATTTCATTGATTCCCTTTGATACAACTTTAAGGGCATCAATATCTAGTCCAGAGTCAATTTCATCTAAGATAGCCATTTTTGGCTTAAGCATCATTAATTGAAGAATTTCATTACGCTTTTTCTCCCCGCCTGAGAAACCTTCGTTTAAGTAGCGTTGTGCCATGTCAAGATCCATTTCTAAGAATTCCATTTGCTTATCCATTTGGCGGATAAATTTCATCAAGGAAATTTCATTGCCTTCGCCAAGACGAGCATTAAGAGCTGAACGTAAGAAATCTGCATTTGTTACACCGTTAATTTCACTTGGATATTGCATAGCAAGGAAAAGACCTGCACGAGCGCGCTCATCTACTTCCATTTCTAGAACATCTTCATTGTCTAGAATAATTTCTCCACTTGTTACTTCATATTTTGGGTGACCCATGATTGCTGAAGATAAAGTCGATTTTCCGGTACCGTTTGGTCCCATGATCGCGTGGATTTCTCCACCCTTTATTTCAAGGTTAATACCCTTTAAAATTTCTTTCCCATCAATTCCTACATGTAAATCTTTAATCGTTAAAGTTGACCCAGCCATATTTATACCTCCGCAAAGATAATTTTGTATCTTGAAGACCAAAAGCAGATGGTCTCAAATCTAATTCTCATTTTATTCTCATTACAATCTTATAACAAATAGAATATGTTAGCAACTCCAAAGAAGTATTAACTTTAGTGAAATAGCAAAGAATTTATTTTTTCACTAAACACAACACAAATGAGAATGAATGAATGAATTATTGTCCATTAACATCATATCACCTTTAGATTTTCCAAAGCTAACGACTACTCTTATGTAAACAATTTTCCATTAAAATCATAACCTATTTTTTTACCTTTTGCCAAGCCTTCGCTCTTATTTATCCACTTACCTATTTTTACCTATATTTGTGGTTTCATGTATTCCTACCATTGAAAATGAGAGAAGCCAGTGAACAAGTATCACTGGCCAGTCAATAATATTAGAATGCTATTATATAGGAAGTTATTCCCCTGCAAGTACGGCGCCTTGGTATTTCTCTTTAATGAAATCTTGAATTTCTTCTGATGTTAAGACTTCAACAAGTGCTTTAATTTCTTCACGTTCTTTATCTTCAGAACGAACAACAATTAGATTTGCGGGTACCACATCACTGCCTTCAAATGCGATTCCAGTCTTTCCGATATCAATACCGCCTTCTAGTGCATAGTTGGTATTGATCGCTACCGCATCACCTTCCCCACTTTCAAAAGAAGTAGCTAATAATTTGGCTTCAATTAAAGTAGAGAAATCAAGATTTTTTGGATTTTCAATAATATCCTCGACTCTTGCATTCGCGCCTACGCCTTCTTTAAGTTTAATCAAACCTTCTCTTTCAAAAATAGGTAAGATACGGCCATGATCACTAAATGAATCACTCATAATAATCTTGGCACCATTTGGAAGGTCTTTTAAGCTTTTGTATTTTTTAGAATAGATACCAATTGGTTCCTTATGAACTTCCCCTACACTTACGAAATCAAAATCTTTGTTTTCCTTCATTTGAAGTTCTAAATAGCCTGGTGTTTGGAAATAGTTTGCATCAAGATCTTTATCCTTTAATGTCACGTTTGGAAGAATATAATCCTGAAATACCTGCACTTCAAGTTCGATCCCTTTTTCTTTTAATAAAGGTTTTGCGGCTTCAAGTACTTCAGCATGAGGAACAGCGGTTGCACCAACCACTAATTTTTTGTCTCCATCCTTTTCTGCTGTATCTTCTTTAGCACCACCACATGCTGTTAAGGCTAAAGCAATTAATGCAATTACTATTAAACTGAATACTTTTTTCATTGTCTTATTCCTCCTCTTATTATCGTTTATCTGTTTTCTTTGTAAAATAATCCCCAATAAATTGGATGATAAAAACTAATATTAAAATCGCAATGGTTGCCACTAACGTAACCACTGGTCTATTGCGCTGAAACCCTTCAAGGTAGGC
>JAQSXG010000323.1 GCA_029256785.1 Neobacillus sp. | reverse complement strand
GCATCGTTTTTGGAAATCTGACTGTCAGCAACCCAAACATCTGATGATCCTTTGCTATAAAGCAATTGAAAATTTTTCTGTGAATAGCTGCCCCCGCTGCTTGCCAGATTATCCACCCAGAATGCTTTCCAATCGTCGACTTTTGGAAGAGATGGGACAGCACTAACAGCTTGTCTATTCATCATCAATCGGCGGTTTCCCAATAGTTGCGGATCCTTGAGGATAGGCTCATTCGGCTTCTTCTTCATGTTCAGAGTTAATCGAAGATCGGTAATACTACTACCATTTGTGGACTCATTGCTGATCAAATAATAGCTTTTGCTTGCAGCTGAGGCATAAGAAACAAATGGAACAATACATCCGTAGATTAATAGCATTAAAACGGTAATTGCTTGGACTATTTTCTTCATCATGGCTCTTCCTCTTAATCTATTATCTAACCTTACTCAATCTTAGCTAATTTATATGAAGAATACTATATATCTATTCGGAGCCAGCTATAAATATAAATACGTACCGCTTCAGGTATCTTCAACAAGAGCAAAGTACGTTTGATTTAATCTCGAATCCGGTAGCTTTTTTCACAGTTTGGCTGTCGTCCGTACCGGACAAGGGACAAAATAAAATCCGTTTCAGTGAACAACTGAGACGGATTTTTATAGTTAATAAGAAATAGGATTGTAATATGAAATATTTCTATCAACAGCACCGGAGACACCGCTAACAGATCCATCCGCACTGAATTCAGGTCCTAAATAAGTACTTTTCCCTCGGTACCTAGATAGCCAGATTAAAAATCTTGGCTGTCCTTTCTGGGCATTCTTAATCTTTGAAAGATCTAAATTGCTATTAAAATAAGTCTGGTTCGAGTAGATTCCTAGATTGTTATCATGGTATTTTGTTCTTAGTTGACTTAGAAAAACGATGATGTTGTTAGTCAGCGTCGATTTCAACTGTGCTGTTGGAATATCATTGGATGTCTCGACATCAATGTACAGATATTGGATGGTTTTCCCTTTTTGTCTCGCTTGATTGACTGCGGCAGCGAAATTGTCTGCTTCTTTTTTGGCATATGCTGTTGTTTTCGCTCTAAAGAAGTGGTAAGCGTGAACACTCAGCCCTGCGTTTTTCGCAGCAATCGCATAGCTGACAAAATGGTCATCCTTAAATGGTGTTCCTTCACTTGCTTTTAGGATAACAAAAGAATTTCCAGAACGTTTTGCCGCATTAAAGTCAACGGTTCCTTGATGGTGAGATACCTCGATGCCAAATTGTCCTACACTTCCGATTGGAGGATTAAAGTGACTAGGTCGGACTGCAGATTATATTTATTGACATAACCCACTGTACTGCCATACTGAATCCTCTTCCAATCACCGCTTTGACCCGTTACATTTACCTTGGTCCGTTCGCGCAATGTTATGACAGCCGAAGAATTGTTGCTTGGCTCTTTATAACCAATGTACGCATAATACGCATTTATAGGCTGAACATTGTAAAAAACCGTTTGTATTTTTGGCTTAGGCTTTACAATTGGCTTAGCCTTAACAATGGGCTTAGGTGGATTGCCTCTGTTTATGTACTTTCCGATTACATAACCTGTGGTATTTCCATAGTTTACTTTGAGCCAGTTGCCATTTGTTCCGTTCACATTTACTCGATTGTTCTTGTGGAGCAGCCTAAGCTGTGCGTATTTCGTGCTCGTCCCTTGTACATAATCAATGAGGAAGCAGTGACATAACCGCCATACGACTGAAACCTTGGCTCGGGTTGCGGCGGGTTCCCTAGCCGTTTAAACTGTTGCTCTTGAGATGGTAAAACGGTTGTTGTTAACCCCCAATTAAATTGGTGTAGGTCAAGTCAAAATCGAATTTTCCATTCACGCCGTTGATTGTACAATTTGTTTCCCGGTGCTGCCAGACATTGGCTTTCATACCCAGGGTTGCATTATATCGGGCAATCCAAAGCAGATTCCCATTCAACAACTTAGTTGGATTCAATCGATGGAAATAGAAATCAAAGTAGGAGTAAATACCAACATGAGAATACCCATCTTTTTTCAGCTGAGTGATAAATATATTCACATAGCTTGTAAGTAGATTTGGATCTCTTGGTAAATTCGCATACTCAACATCAACAAAAACATAACCGAGCAGTTTTTTGACTGGATTTAATTGTTGGGCAAAATGATTCGCTTCTGCAATAGCCGCTACATTGGATGTTGCATCAAACATATGGTAGGCATGCACTTTTAGACCGGCGTTATGAGCATTCCATACATCTTGAACAAAATAGTCCGGTGAACCTAATTTCGGCAAATCGGTTCCTTCACTTGCTTTTATGATGGCAAAATGAAATCCAGCCTGTTTAATTTTCCAGAAATTAAGGCTGGTCGGTCCAGATGGTTGGAGATAAGATAAATCAATTCCGCGTTTCGCATAGCGGACAATATGAGAATCATAAGTTAGTGCATATCCATGATACCCCTTCGAATAGCCGATCGTCAGCCAATGCCCCTGCCTCGCATAGACATGGATCGGCGTCGCAAGATAAAAAGTCTTTTTTAACGTTTTTCCCGTTGTGATTGAATGTAAATAAACAGTATCTGAGCCGTATCCGGTGTAAAGTGCTTTTGGCCTTCCGCTCGCCACATACTTCTTTAGTGTATAAGCCGTTTTATTTTTATAATTGATTTTATAGTAGCTTCCTGATGATCTGTAAACAACAACAGGCGCATTCGGAGGCAATGTCCCGATTACCTTGCTTGAATTCTTAGCTGCAGTACTGATATAAATCGTTCGAGTGGCATGTTTCACAACCGCGCTTGAGGCGAATGCTTTTGGTAACAAACCTTCAGGGAGAAAAGAAACGGTAAGAAACGCAATGATCAGAAGAGGAACGAGCGATCTCAAGTACTTTTTCAACATTAATACCTCCACTTAATATGTAAATGATAGAAAAAGTTGATTGATGAATAGATTGTTAGAAAAATTTATTTTTACAATCAAAATAGAATTCGTCATTAAACAAGAATTCTCCTGTTATCTTAGTAATTTATTTTTTGAAGGGGTTATTATTGTGGGGTTGTTTTCCAAATGCTATTCCATGATCATAGAAACCACATAGCTTACAAGATTGCATGATTAATACTTAATACATGTTCAGTTCATTCAAGACCGACTGGATGATCACAGGTTTCTTCTTAGGATCTAACCATTTTAAAAATGACACCACTTTACTCTTTGAAGTTGCCGTACACCCTAATGTGTAGTTTCCATGCGCAATATGGAAAAATACGGCACTGCCTTTTCCTCTTACCCTTTTCGTATTGTAATTAATAACAAAGCCATAATTGTATTGGGGAATATTCATACGTTCACTATATTGATGTGTCTTTCGAATCGATTGCAGAGAGTACTTGGAATGAACGTTATCCGCCCACACATCATCAGCGGTTATCCGGTGACAACTTAACTTTGTTCCTGGATTCTTATATCTTCCAAACGCTTTCGTAATGGTAAATTTTCCTTCAGGAGAACCCCTCGATTGTTCAGAAAAAGCATGTGTAAACCCACTTTTACCAATAATTCCATTAGTAATTATATTGCGAGACCACTTGCCATTTTAATTTTTTGAGAACGTTTGAATCGTTACTATTTTTTACCATAACCTGAAGCAGTTTACGAGGATGAGTTGGCTATTCTTTTTTATTGATTTCATATTATTTACGATTTTCTGGCTTTTTGTTTTGGAGTAAATTTATGTGTTTGCCAGTGACGTACTAGGCAGAAATAGGAAATTAATCAATAGATAATAATTGAGAATAATAGTATTAATTTCTTCATTTACACAGTACCTCTAATAACGATAAAGTTCCCTTTGAGTGCTTTGTATAATAATTGGCTTCTTCTTAGGGTCCAACCATTTTACTATTTTCACTACATTTACTTTGGAAACAGCTGTGCAACCCATCGTGTATTTTCCACGGGCAATATGAAAGAAAATTGCACTGCCTTTTCCTCTAACCCTTTTTGTATTATAGTTGATGACAAATCCGTAGTCGTATTGTGGAATATTCATTTTTTCACTGTATTGGTGCACTTTCTTCATCGATTGCAAGGTGTTGTAGTAACGCGAGCGGCTATTGTCCACCCACAAATCATATTTAGTAATTCGATGATATGAAAGCTTGGTTCCCGGATTTTTGTATCGACCAAATGCCTCGCTAATCGTATACTCTCCTGCCGGTGCCTTCTTATCTCCCTCATGTTTACTACTCGTGAAGCCATATTTTCCTGTAATTCCATAAGTGATCAACTCACGTTTCCATTTACCATGCTTATCACGAGAAAAGGTTTGAACGATCACCGAACTGCTTCGAGATTTGCTTGTTGTAACTAAAATGAGTTCCATATTCTTCTTTATCGTCTTCATTTTGTTTACTATTTTCTCACTCTGCGATTTCGAAGTAACATTTATCGTTTTCGCTGTTACCTGGTTTGACGAGCTACAGGCAATGAACGATATGCAAAGGATAAGCGAAACTGCTGCTTTTGAAAGAACGTTCATGATTCTTCTCCCCCTCTAACGATTCACTCTGCAAGATAGATGATCGCTGTATTGTTGCTTTGTTATTTCATCGGATGCTTAATGGTCAGATTGTTCCAAATTCTTGATTTAACTGGGTTATTTCGACGTTTGCACTCGATCCATCGGTGATCTTTAATGCCAAAAAGCAACCTTTTATGCGCATGCATATTTATCGATCATGTTCATATTCAGGTTGGTAGTCAACCATTCGCGTACATGATGTGAGCTATTAATAAACACAGTTGCTTTACCATAGCCCAAACCAATTGCATAAATCTTACGACCGTGGTGCGTTTTAGAGATTAGTGGGAGTTTAGTAGGTCGGTGTGGTAAAAACCTAATTTCAAGTAGAATATATGTAATTTTTTACAAATTTGTTGTATGATAAGTTCATTGTACAACGATCAGGAAGATAATCAAGACTAAATTCACTCTCTATTATTACTATTTTTCCATAGAAGAAGCTGACGTTCTAAAATGAAAAAGCGCATCATTGTTTTCGTATCTCTATTTATTCTAACCTTTAGCTTTTTTGTAAGTTCAAACAGCGAGGTGCTTGCGAAAAATAATGACCGCGTCATGTATAAAGGAATAGTCACTGCACAGTACTTAAATGTTCGAAAAGTCCCTAATAAATCTAAATCATCCGAAGAACTGGCAGTCTAATGTATATTGCCATCAGAAAAGTCCACTTGTGCCATATTTCTGAGCCACTTCGGACAAAAAATAGAGCGACCTGTGACAACGACAAGAGCCAACAACATTACGAAGGGGACTTTCACTCTTTCTCCTTCCCAATCATAGCTACCATTCCTGATTTCTTGGGGGTTCTGTCAAGGGCGACCGTAGGGAGGGCGGAGCCTACAACCCTTGAAAGGTTCTCCAATAAATCAGATAATCTCCAATTATTGGGAGGGGAAAGAAGATTAGCACCATTGTAATTTATAAAATACGCTAAAACTACCATGGCTCTTTACTTGGCACACTATGCTCTAAAACATGGCACAGTCTGCATTACTCGATGGCAATATGCATCTAAAAAAGGGACTGTTGTTTCGGTCCTTAAACCAGGGAACTAGCTTAAATTTAATATAAAAACGGACAAGCATATGTGTCTAGCGAATAT
>JAQSXG010000322.1 GCA_029256785.1 Neobacillus sp. | reverse complement strand
CATTAACTAGGTTTGGAAAACTCTCAATTAATCTCATAATTTGATCACGTAAAAAGGGAATAACCAAAACAATGAGGATTGTAATAATCCCTATGATGATAAGGTAAAGAACAATTATACTATAAACTCTCTTAATGCCTTTTTTATCAAAAAAATCAACGATGGGAACAAGTAGATAGTAGACAATCGCTGACAAAACAATTGGTAATACAATGGTCTTTAGTAGGACAGCAATAGGTGTGAAGATAAATGAAACCTTTTTAAAGACAAGTATATTCAAACCAATTAATAATAAGATCATGAGAAATATGACAAAACGATTGTTTAATATAAAGTTCTTAAACATATTTATTTTCGAATGATTTGAATTCAATATACCACCTTCTTTTTTTTCTAAAAATTCTTATTTACTTATATAAAAATTATAAAACATTTTTAGATAGAAAGGGTAATGGGAAGCATCATAGATGGCCGATTTGAGAATTATTTTTCAGAAGCCAGATCGCTTTGAATTTCATCGACTGTTTGTGCTACTTCTGCACGTGACATTTTTTCGCGTCCGCCCTGCATGGCTTTTAACGATTTATGTGCGAGAGCGAGTGGGAGGCGGCAGAATAAAAGGATACTTTTTTTATCGACATTCTCTAAATATTTGTCTGCATTTTCTAGGTTTTCTTTTGCATATTCGAACAGGTCCGACCGGGTCCAAGCATCTGGTACAAAGCTTACGCCTCGCTCCGTTAAATCTTCCTTTTCATTACGGAGTATGTTTACAGCCTGGAGCCCGCGTCCATAACTAATCGCAAGCTCGCGGTCCGTTTTCATCCCGGAATCCCATTCCCATAGATCGGAAAGCATGACCCCAACAAGCCCTGCTACATAATAGGTATAGTCATCCAAATCCGCGCGTGTATGAATTTTCCAATTTGCTTTTGACCATTTTGCCATACCAAACGCCATTTCACTCGAAGCGTTCATGACGATGGATAGGGCACTATCTGGACAAACTTGTACCCATTCCCCTAACCGCAGAGTAACCTCGGGCATTTTCACTTTAATAGGACTTAATATCTTTAAATATTCCTCTTCATTGAACGGGTGTTTGAACAACTCACTTAATTGCATTAAGATTGAGTACTTTATATCATTACTCACTTCATCATGATCCTCAATTTCATCGATCGCGCGAAAAATTAAATATGCAGCTGCAACCGAATGTTTTAAATCCTTTTGTAAAAATGTAATTGGAATATAAAAAGTACGACTAGTCTCTTTAAGTACACGTAAAGCATCTTTAGGAAAAATTTTTCCACTCATTTATATTCCTCCATTCATAAAAATAACTGTACTTATCGTAACACTTACTATCTAAAAATAAAAATATTAGGCGAGGGAAAAAAGTTGAAACATGTTGCTTATATTTTTAATATTTTCCTTTTAATTGGAAAAAGATAGTGTAGAAAGGAAAGGAGGGATGAGAATGTTTGGGAAAAAGTGGTTAGCTGGATTGTTTGCTGCGCTTGGGATGTTTGTAGTGGTGGCAGCCGTAGGTTCAGTTAGCGTATTTGCTGAATCTGTTGATGTAACAGAACCAATGGAGACAGCGAAAACAATCGAGGTTGTGATGAATGATGATAATTTTAACCCAAAAGTTATCACGATTCCAAGTGGAACACCGACAACATTGCTTTTGAAAAACAAAGGGATAAAAGAACACACCTTCACTGTACAAGCGCTCAATATTGATGTCGAAGTTCAGCCGGGAAAAGAAAAAACGATTATCATGAAACCGGACAAGCCCGGTACATATGAATTGATCTGTCGGTACCATTTAAAGGAAGGCATGGTCGGTCAAGTAATAGTCAAATAACGAGCAGGGCCAATTGGCCTTGCTTGTTTTCATTTCCGATTACTATTAATGGTATAATTTAAAAGTAAGTTAATTTATCAGCAGAGGTTACTTTATGAAGTTATATACACTTAAAAGGCAGTTCAATGGACATAAAAAAGGAACACAGTTTTACCTGATTGCTGAATCAGAATTCATAGGCGTGAAAGAGTTTGTATTAAGAACAGATGATTTAAAGAATCGTATTTTGATTAATGAAAAAGAATTGCTTAAAAATTTTACATACACTAAAGAAATTTTTTAACGATGAAAGCTGAAATTATTGGAGGAGTACCTATGATAAAAACAAAACAAATAATCGTCCCGCACTTATGGTTTGACAAAGAGGCAAAGGAAGCCGCGGAGTTTTATGCTTCGATTTTTCCTGATTCAAGAGTAACGGGTGGAACAACACTCGTTGACACACCATCAGGCAACGCCAATGTTGTCTCTTTTGAACTGTGGGGGCAGAAGTTTATGGCAATCAGCGCAGGACCTTATTTCAAGTTTAATCCTTCGGTATCCTTCATGGTTAATTTTGATCCGTCTCGTGAAAGCAATGCGAGTGAGAAAATTAATGAGGTTTGGACTCAATTGTCCGAAGGTGGCACCGTGTTAATGCCGCTTGATAAATATCCGTTCAGTGAGCGATATGGATGGATTCAAGATAAATATGGTATAACCTGGCAGTTAATTCTAACCAATCCAGAGGGTGAGGAGCGAACCGCGATTATACCGTCACTACTGTTCGTTGGTGATAATTACGGCAAAGCGGAAGAGGCATTGACCTTTTATTTATCAGTATTTAAGAGTTCGAGGCAGGGTCATATTGCCCGTTACCCTCAAGGGATGGAACCTGACCAAGAAGGTACTGTCATGTTTTCTGATTTCATGCTGGAGAATCTTTGGTTTACCGCAATGGATAGTGCACAAGCGCATGAGTTTAATTTTAACGAGGCAATTTCATTCATGGTGTACTGTGATACACAAGAAGAGATTGATTATTACTGGGATAAGCTGTCTGCTGTTCCCAAATCCGAGCAATGCGGCTGGCTGAAAGATAAATTTGGTGTGTCCTGGCAGATTGTTCCTCGAGAAATGGACGAGATGATGAGCAATAGCACACCAGAACAACTAGCGCGTGTGAACAGTTCGATGCTAAAAATGAAGAAACTTGATCTTGCGGAATTACAGAAAGCCTATAGGGGATAATTTGGATTTTATTGTGATTCTTTGTGGAGTGGTCATGGGTTTGCCTGTGTGAGGACCACTTTCTTAGGTTGTGTGTATGAGAGGTGGTCTTCATCGTCGGTATGAAGACCACATTTTTTGAATTTGTGAGGGGAAGTGGTCTTCATCTCCAGTATGAAGACCACTTTTTTGGTTGTGTGAAAGGAAATGGTCTTCATCGTCAAATATGACGACCACTATCCTTTAGTCTTCAAAACAACAATTTTATAGTATAAAAGGATAATGTTTTATTGCAAAACGATAAATAATGTGGTAAATTCAATTAGAAAGTAAATATGTGAGGTGTTTTAGATGAAACAAGTGTCAACGCTCTTTTTAAAGATTGCTCTTATTCTAATCGGTATTCCTATTCTTGCTTTATGTATAGTTGGATTGATCTGGTTACCTCAAAATCCAGCAAATCCAGATTATGCCCACTTACTATATCCGATCGTAATAGGTATGTATCTATCTGTGATCCCGTTTTTCGCTGCATTTTATCAGGCTTTTAAACTGTTAAGCTATATTGACAAGAACCAAGCGTTCTCTGATTTGTCGGTTAAAGCTTTAAAGAAAATCAAAAATTGTGCAATCAGCTTTAGTGGGTTATATGTGCTTGTATTGCCATTTGTTTTCTTCGTTGCAGATCTTGACGATGCACCAGGTCTAGTCCTAGTTGGAATGGTTCCTATCTTTGCTTCTATGGTGATTGCAGTCTTTGCTGCCGTTCTTCAAAAGCTTTTAAAAGAGGCCATTGATATAAAATCAGAAAATGACTTAATAGTCTGAGGTGAATAAAAATGGCGATAATTATCAATATTGACGTGATGTTAGCAAAGCGCAAAATGAGCGTAACCGAGCTTTCCGAGAGGGTTGGAATAACGATGGCAAACCTTTCAATCTTAAAAAATGGAAAGGCAAAAGCAGTAAGGCTGACAACCTTAGAAGCAATTTGTAAAGCGCTAGACTGCCAACCTGGAGACCTTTTAGAATACAGAGAAGACGAAGACATGAATGCATAACAACAACAGCGATTGCTCAAATAGAGCAGTCGTTAATTCTTTACATCTCGTTTTTTTCACAAATAGGTTTATGTGGACTTATATGAAGATAATGAATCTCACCAAGAGGGTGGGTCAGTTGATACATGATGAACATGGTGACAGGCACCGTAACGATATTTATTATACTGGCAGAAACCATAGAAAACGTTCCTATGGTTTTTTCTTTTGGAAAGATAAAGGAAATAGCAAGCAATCGGTTCCCTTATTCACATATTTTTATATAAGTGGAGGAATGCTAAAAAAGGAAATTTTTACATTCTAAATAGGGTCTGGTGGACGGATGTTTAAAAAAAGACTACCAAAACAGCTGAAACAGAAACATTATGATACTCCACAGGCTATTTCCTTTGCGGAGGTATTTGAGAAGGCAAAAAAATCGAGTGACTTCACTACCATTTATCCAAGTGAGGACAAGGATTTTATACAAATAAGTTTCTATAAGACATTGATTAATTTGGACGTTCTACATCGTTCACTGCTTCCTTATCTCATGGCGAAAAAGGGTGAAATTAAGGATCTTGTTAATGTAAAGAACATTGTCCCATTAGAGGATATCCAGATTACCTCTGATGGAGTGAAGGTGGAAGAGAGTCTTCATAAGGGATTTGTTGCCATCCAATTAGGTGTAGACAAGCTGGAATGTGCCCTTATTGGCTTGGAGAACTCTCTCCATGGCAATCGAACGACAAATGAGACGGAAAATGAATTTAGTGTCATTGGTCCAAAAACAGGGTTTATCGAAGATCTTAATACGAATCTTCATTTAATTAGAAGTGAGCTTGTGACTTCGGATCTCATTTTCGATGAAGTAGAAGTCGGAACTCGATCAAGAACAAAGGTGGTTATTGCATATTTAGAGGGCGTTACCAATCCGGAATATGTGCGAACGGCAAAGCAACGGATTACCGACCTGGATATTGATGTTGTTTTCGATAATACCCAATTAGAACAATTGATATCGGATCATTCTACGACACCGTTTCCGTTATATATTACAACGGAGAGAGTGGACAGAACGGTGCAGGCCTTAATTCTAGGGCAAGTAGCCATCTTAAGTGACAATTCTTGCTATGTGGTAACAGGTCCATCCAATCTAACCGATTTTTTTTCATCGCCGGAGGACTTTTACCTACCCTGGGTGGTTGCTACCTTTTTTAAGCTCATTCGAATTTTCGGAGTGTTATTTTCTATTTTTTCGACATCCTTTTATGTAGCCATCTTAACCTATCATTTTGAGGTTGTGCCCAAGGATCTATTAGGGTCAATTATTTATTCCCGTGCAAATGTTCCGTTCCCCCCAGTTTTGGAGGTTTTGTTTTTAGAAATTACGATTGAGTTCTTGAGGGAGGCAGGAGCTCGATTGCCAACCAAAATCGGGCAAACGCTTGGGATTGTCGGCGGAATCGTGATTGGACAGGCAACGGTAGAGGCAGCCTTAACCAGTAATATTTTATTGATCATTGTTGCATTATCAGCTTTGTCCTCTTTCACCACCCCAATTTATAAAATGTCGAACGCGGTTCGCTTATTGCGGTATCCATTTAT
>JAQSXG010000321.1 GCA_029256785.1 Neobacillus sp. | reverse complement strand
CGTGAGGGATAGCCCAGTTCACGAAGGACTTGTGCCCATGCTCGATCATATTGATAGAATAACTTTACTGCTTTGAGTTTATCTGCATTTGTGTACATGATTATAGTTGACCCGAAGTCCAGGATTTTGTCCGCACGTCCTAGTGGTACATTCCGTTGGCGGTAATCAGTCTGTTTGAGCACAATAAGGACCGGGCGCTTTTTACACTCCTGAGTTGCTTTTATCAGCATCATCCGAACTTGAATCCGCAATCATTGCTATTCATTCCTTGTTTTCGTCATCTCATTCTATTAACGCTTTCACAACTCTTTTTGTTGCTACAATTAGTGTGTGGAAAGGAAATAATCCTTCGGAAAAACTGATTTTACAGTTTCTATAACTAATTGGAGCGAAAAGAGGTCATTAACATGACAAATGAAATGAAGAGCTCAAAACAATCCCGTCTGTCCGTGCTGATTGGAACGGTTATTGCAATGATTGGTTTAGGTACCATCTATACATGGAGTTTATTTAATCAGCCGCTTGCCGATACGTACGGCTGGAGTGTCGGTGCAGTCGCGACGACATTCTCTATTATGAGTTTTGCGTTGTCGTTCTCGACTTTATCGGCCAGCAGCATTCAGAAGAAATTGGGGATTCGCGGTTTGCTCATTCTCAGTGGGGTGGGTATGGGTGCAGGCCTGATGATTACATCGATTTCTTCATCGCTGTGGATGCTGTATATCTTTGCCGGGATTCTTGTTGGTGCATCGAACGGTATCGGGTACATGACAACACTCTCAAATGCAATTCAGTACTTCCCTGAGAAAAAGGGTTTGATTTCGGGAATCGCAGTTGGCGCATACGGAACCGGAAGTCTGCTGTTTAAGTATGTACTCGGATTCTTTATCAACTCTGTCGGTGTTGTGCAAGCCTTCCTCTATTGGGGCGTTATCATTATGCTCTTACTCATTGCCGGTGCGTTCTTAGTGAAAGAGGCAAAGGTCGCAGTGAAGCCGCAAAGAAGCAGTATCAAGGTTCAAAATGATTATACCTTAAAGGAAATGCTGCATACGAAGGAAGCATACCTCTTGTTCTTTGTCCTGTTCACGGCATGCATGAGCGGCTTGTATCTAATCGGCAGCGTGGCAAATATCGGTGTCAGTCTTGCCGGGCTGAATATGGCAACAGCCGCAAATGCGGTTGCGCTTGTCGCAATCTTCAATACGACCGGGCGCATTGTACTGGGCACTGCATCCGATCATTTTGAACGGCTGAAGGTGATCGCTGTATCACTCTTTGTTACTGCGGCAGCTGCACTTGTCCTCAGCGAATTAAGATTGAATTTTGCCTTATTCTTTATCTGTGTCTCTAGTGTTGCATTCTGCTTCGGCGGGAATATCACCATCTTCCCAACCATTGTTTCTGAATTCTTCGGATTGAAAAATCAAAGTCGAAACTATGGAATAATCTATCAAGGATTCGGAATCGGCGGCTTAAGCGTATCCTTCATCTCCGGATTTCTGGGTGGATTCGCACCGACGTTCAACTTCATTGCGCTGCTTTGTATCGCTGCCTCTGTTGTTGCGCTGCTGCTCCATGTACCTGGTACGAAACGCGTGCCATTGCTCGCTGCACGCAAAATACAGGAAGAGAGAAGATAATTGATTTTTGAGGATGAAAAATGGATCTTATAAATAGATGACTCGTGAAACTTTTGCAAGGGCTTCTGCTTCAAGCATCACCAGTTGATGTTTGAGGCAGAACTTTTTGTTGTTTAAAAAAAGCAGCGATACAGGGCCGGAAGATGACTGATAAGGTTGCCAACTTTAAGTCGATTCATCATTTGTTGGCGAATAGTGACTTTTTGAAACAAAAGAAAGTCAAACTGGCAATAGATCGGAATTTCTATAGCGAGAAGAAGATAAACATATTCTATCAAGGATGTGTAAAATTTTTAATTGGTGTCCTTATTATACTAAAGGTTGTTCATCAGTACTTACATAACATGCGATCATCAGATCATTGATAATTATCAAAAGTCACTATTGCACCTCTATGACAGTGATTAAAAAATGACCGATGACAAAATAGTCTTTAATCGGCCGTTGAATTTTTCTTGAAGAAAATTACAATCGGGATGCAGAAATTCGGATCATAAGAAGTGGTATACATGTTAATATGAATGGAAGGAGACGCCGGTATAGGATTGTCCCTGAATCCAAAAACAGAAGTAATCGCAAAAGTAGAAAAGTATTTTAGTACTTTGCTTTTAATCACGAATGGCACCTAGGCCTTGATGGAAGTCGATGAAATCTACTTTACCAAGGATCTATCCACACTCGGCATCCTTGAAAAAAACTAATACTTGATTAAACTGCTAGCACGATTAAAATTATAGTATAATATTTTTTTAGACATAATAATTAGGAGAAAAATAATGATTAGAGTCGTTGACTTATTTTCTGGTGTAGGGGGACTAACCTTCGGGTTTAAAAAATCTATTAGGAGAAATAGGTTTGTAAGCAAAGATATTTTTAATATAGTTTTTGCAAATGAGATTGATCCTGATGCTGCTGAGGCATTTAGATTGAATTTTCCGGATATTCCAATGTTAGAAACTGATGTTTCAAATTTGGATATAGAGTATTTACATAAAAGATACCTAGATATAGCTCGTGTTGATCTGATTATTGGAGGCCCTCCTTGTCAATCGTATAGTACAGTTGGAAAAAGACAGTATGATAGTAGAGCTAAAATGTATAGGGAGTACAGACGACTTTTATCGATTTTGAAACCTAAAATGTTTGTCTTTGAAAATGTTCTCGGCCTACTTACTATGAAGAATGACAAAGGTAATCCTGTTATTAATGATGTAGAGGAAAGTTTTAAAGATTTTAGCGATTTTAATATTTCATTAAGCTATACAATTCATAGGAGTGTTCTCAATGCACAATTATATGGTGTTCCTCAGAGTAGAGAAAGAGTATTCTTGGTCGGGATAAGGAATGATTTAGAAATAAAATATAACTGGAAATTTCCAGAGCCAACTATCAATAAAAAATTTTTAACGGTAAGTGATGCAATAAGTGATTTACCTCCACTAGAAAATGGAACTGGAACAAAACTGTATCAAAGAAAACCTACCACAAAGTATCAATACTTGATGAGGGGAAACCAAAAAGATTTAAACAACCATATTAATGGCGTGTATGGTGATAGAATGCTTAAAATTATGAAAGCAGTACTTCCAGGAAAAGGAAGGCCATATATTAACAAACTAGTTGAAGAAGGTAAATTGGATAAAGAATTGTACTTGACTTCCGGATATAAAAATACTTATGGCAGATTGTGGTGGGATAGGCCATCGACAACAATTACAAATAATCTTTCTACCCCATCATCCTTGCGGTGCATACATCCCAAACAGAACAGAGCGCTGACTTCTAGAGAAGGAGCAAGATTGCAATCTTTCCCAGACAATTTCATTTTTGTTGGTGGGAAAGAAAAAATAAATTCACAAATTGGGAATGCGGTTCCTCCCATATTAAGCATCAATCTTGCAGACGCAATTGAAAATTTTTTTATTGAAAATTTTGAGGAGAGGATATTTTGAAAAATACTGAATTTATTGAATTTAAATTTTCATACTTAGCTTTAAAACTACTGGGGAAGAATCTATATTCTAATGCGTGGGCGGCACTTTCTGAATTAGTGGCTAACGGTTTGGATGCTCAAGCTACAAAAGTGTATATATACATAGATATGAGAAATAAAAGAAATTCTATTATTGAGGTTTATGATGACGGTAACGGCATGTCACTTGATGAGTTAAGCGAAAATTATATTCAAATAGGACGTAATCGTAGAATCGATCAGGGAAATAGCGATAGTGTTATGGGAAGAAAAGGTATTGGTAAATTAGCTGCACTATATTTAAGCAAACATTATTATGTGTTAACAAAAAAAGAAAATGAACAAATGTACATTTATGAGATGGATTTCAGCAGTGAAAAAGAAGAAGATAATAATGAAAGACCCAAAATGATTGCAGTCTCTTCACTAGCTGTTCAGAATAAAGAATTTATGTCATATAAAAAAGGCACCATGATCCGAATGGAGGATGTTGACTTAAAAGGTTATGCAGATATATCTATTGAATCATTAAAAAATATACTATCTGATTTTTTCTTGATAGATAGTATTTCTAATCAAACTATTTTCTTAAAAGTAATCACTAATGACCATGACTTGAAAAAATTAAAATTTGAAAAAGTCATTAAATCAACTCCTTTCAAGAATATGGTGAAATTAGTTTGCTTTGATGAAGACACATATCGCCTTCTCTTAAAAAGAATGAGCAATAATGTATATAAGTTACCATATAAGAAACATGAAAATCATTATTATAGTAATACAACAGAGGTTGTTTTTGAAAAACTTAAAATCCACGAATACCCTGTTCCTAATGAGTCTAATAAGTGGAAAAAAGGTAATATCAAAGGTTGGATAGGGATTCATTCAAGTATAGAAGGAAAAATTGCTCGGAATAATGATTCTAATTACAAGAAAAATAAATTATATAACCCCTTAAAATCAAGAATCTATGTCCGTAATAAGTTATCAATGGATAATTTTTTACCTGTAATTAACAATACACAAGCATTTGTTAATTATATTGAAGGTGAAATTAATTATGATATTTTAGATGATAATGATTTTCCAGATATTGCCACGACAAATAGACAAAATATGGATGAAAATGATGGACGAATAATTGATTTAGCTACTGAAATTAAGAGGGAGATTACAAAGCTAATACAAGCTAGACAAAAAATAAGTAACGAAATGAAGGCACAAGGAGACAATCTGGATGAAAAATCGGACAAGAACGCAAAAGATGTACTTTCAAAAGATTTAGATATAATTTTGAATAAAAAACCAGGGATTACTACCATAGAAAAAGATGAAATAAAAACCAGCATGTTAAAAAGAATACGCGGGGATACAGTTAAAAGAAAATTCTTGATATTTTTTTCCCATTCCAGAAAAAATAAAAATATAATAGATTTTTTTTACTATTTATTAAGATATATTGGTATAAATGAGAATGAAATGTTCTATACAAGTAAGGACAATCAACCAGAAGTACAGGTGAGAAAAAACTTAGAAGAAATTTCTAAGAAAAATATTATAGACACCAATACTGTTATGTTCTTTTATTCTACAGAAGATTTTACGCACTCGGAATATTGTATGTTTGAGGGAGGAGCTGCATGGGCAACAAGAACGAAGGAAGACTTTTTTATAAGTTTTGACCAATACACAAATATTCCAACCTATTTGAAACGTGGTAATGAGTTCCTTTTGGAAATAAAAGAAGATACGGATGTTTTAAAGGGAGATATGTATAACAGGATTGTTGAAACGTTAAATTTCTTAATTATGCATATTAATTCAGGAAGAAGTATCAATTTAGAGGATTCTGTCCCATTATTTGAAGAGGTAAATTTTCCTGATAAGGTAGAATTAAGAACTGGTAAAGTTCCACATCTGAATAGTAGAATAATTCTTTACTGGGACACCTATATTAAAAGTGGAGTATACGATGAGGCAATAAAATTGGGTTATGTCGATCCAACTTTACAAATGTCTTGATACTTGATAAGCGTACCTCTTGTTCTTTGTTTTGTTCACAGCTTGCATGAGCGGCTTGTATTTGATCGGTAGTGTGGCGAATATTGGTGTCAGTCTTGCCGGCTTGG
>JAQSXG010000320.1 GCA_029256785.1 Neobacillus sp. | reverse complement strand
AAGATTAAGAGCTAAAGCCTCTTCCATTGAAAACAGTTGAATATCAGATGCATCATAAGTTGTTTTCCGACTCTTTAAGTCCATTTCATTCGCGATCACGTAATGAGCATTTGAAATAATCCACCCTCTACTGTCCCGGCTTGGAGAATCGTAAATACCAAAATGTTTAATGCGCAGTCCAGCAACTCCAGTTTCTTCGAGTAACTTGCGTTCTGCTGCTTGAAATGCGGTTTCATTCGGACGAACAAATCCACCAGGTAACGCCCACTTCCCTGCTTCACTATTCGGATTGCCTTCATGGTCGTGTTCACTTCGTTTTATCAACATGATCTTTAAATTCTTACTTGGAGGCTTAAAATCCCCATTGCTTTCCGAAGTAATCGTAAAAACAGCTATATCACTTGTATAACCATCTGGTGTGGTGAAATTATGCTTCATTTTATCCGCTCCTTTTCGATTAACGGTTTGTTAATTGTTAATTATAATATATTCCTTTATTTGCTTTTGGTCAAGATTTTTTTAAAAAAAGGCGTGCCAACGAAGGCAAGCCCTTAAGATTTCATTATGATAATTATTGCTTTCGGTCGAATGCCATTGGTGGTGATTCCATCCATCCTTTTTCAATTAAGATATTTGCACCATCATCGACAAATAATCCAATGTTTACAAGGGTTCGCCCATATAACAGGGATATATCTCTTCTTCCATTTACTGCTAACGAATTCCCAAACGATCGAATCTTCATGGAGAACATATCTACCTTATGAAAAAGCATGATTTTATCTGAAAATGGTGGAAAGGTGGAAGTTGTTACTAAATGGTCTAGGAACGACGGAGTTTCTAGGTTTTCTATATGTAGTTTTTCCATATACTGCTTAACTGCTTTTTCAGTAATTTCTAAACCTCGTTTAAACAATGCCTTAATTTTTTCATCTTTAACCGTCTGGATAAATCCTATTAATAACGCCTTACTTGTCACGTTATTTTCAATGTTATCATAAAAATGGGTAATTTCTAATGCATGCAAAGGCCGAACATCTCCAACAAAACCATTTAAGTAATTTTGTTTTGTTATTCTATCTAATCTGTCCGGTGTTGGTATGATCGGAGGTTTTGGTATTAATTTCTTTTCAATTAAAACATTATTTATCTGTCCCAATAAAATGGTTGTACAATCATTACAATAAACAAAAAATTCTCTTATATCTTCACGCATGACTAAGGGAATGGCTATTCCGAAAATACTCATGCCTGCCTTTGCAGCATATTTCAAATAGTGTACATAAAACATATCTTCGTATAAACGTGGTGCACCTAGATTTACATCATCTTCCGTGAATCCAGCAGGTAATGGGAAGTTTTCTTTTTTAAAAAATTCTTCTATCTTTTTAATAAAATCCTTACTTAGTGCTAAACCATTTTCTAATAACGTCTTCGTATACTCATCTTCACAATGCTGAAGAAAATAACTTAAGATTTGAATGGACATGCTATTACCTGTATAGGTTGCCCAAAGTTTCCCCATTTCAGCGGCTGTAAAAGGCAGTGCTTCATTTAGATCACTTGCACTTAAATTAATTGGTTTCAATACATCCATTGGATTATGAGTATCCATCAGTAATCACCTATTCTGCTTTTTTGTTTTAGGATTACCTTCAAATGTAATTTTATGACAACAAAAAAAGTGCGGGACATCTTTCATTTGAAGGATGCACCGCACTTTACTTATGAAATGTAATTATGCAGCTGGATTTAATTCTAATTCCACTTTAATTTTGATGTCTTTACCGACTAGCACGCCACCAGTTTCAAGTGCTGCGTTCCAAGTAAGGCCAAAATCTTCGCGATTGATTTTTGCTTCTGCTTCAAATCCGTAAACTTCAACGCCCCATGGATTTGTACCTTTACCGCCAAATTCAACATCAAATGTTACTGGTCTTGTTACTTCCTTAATCGTTAAGTCACCCGTTACCTTGAAGTTATCGCCATCTTTTGTGATACTTGTTGATACGAAATCGATGCTTGGGTTATTTTCAACATCAAAGAAATCTGCTGATTTAAGGTGGTTATCACGATCTGCGCTACGTGTGCTGATGCTTGCAACGTCAAATTTGAATGCAATCGAAGCTGTTGTTAGGTCAGATAAATCTGCCGCTTCTACGTCTGCTGTGTAAGATTCAAATTCCCCTTTTACCTTTGAAACCATCATGTGTTTTACTTCAAATCCTACGCTTGAGTGTGATTGATCTACTGTCCATTTTGTCATTTTCTTTTCCTCCGTTTGTTTTAATTTAGTTTGAATTCGAGATATATGTCGAAAAAAATTGTTTACCCAGCTGGGCAAACCCGTCGAGATATCCTAATCGAAATAATTATTTCGAAAAAATATACTTCGAATTAAGTTATCTTTAACTCGAGATAAATTTAACATATATTCGACTGAAGTGTCAATAGTTTTTTTGAATTCTTTTAAAAGACACTTTTTTTAACACGAATCATTCAGGCTGGGTTGGTTGAAGACCTGCTCGATTGGGTTTTCCACCAGAGTTGGTCTTCATCTACACCCTAATGGTGCCTGTCACTTTCCATATGTCACTTCACATCAAAATGGTTAGCCCCAACTTTATCTAATAGTAAATGTGATGCCTCTTTCGCATATAAATACAATCTGTGCATCGGCCTTGTCATCGCCACATACAACAATTTTATATCGATTTCTTTTTCTGTGAACGATTCCTCCAACGCTAGAATTAATACCGCATCGAATTCCAATCCCTTTGAAAGGTACGAAGGTAAAATCACTACTCTTCCCTTTTCCATATCTTCTTTTTCTTCTAAGAGTTGTATTGGAAGGTTACTATTTTCTAACATTTTATGAATCGCAACACACTCACTGTCGGTTCTTCCAATGATTGCAATCGAATGAAGCCCTTGGTCTTTAAGCAATTGAATATCCTGTTCCAGCACCACTTTTACCTGCTCTAAATCAGATATGTCAATTTTTGTAAAGAGTGGTTTATCACCATGTCTAATGACGGGTTCCACTATTGGCAAATCTTTATTCATAATTGAAAGAATATCATTGGCCAAATGCATGATTTCAATCGTCGTTCGGTAACTCTTTTGCAGCGTTTGATAATTAGCATTTGGGAAAATATCCTTCACCACCGGTTCCCAGCTATTTAACCCCCGGTAGGAATGAATCCCCTGGGCTAGATCCCCCACAATCGTGAATAGCTCGGTTTCGAATCCTTCTTTCATTGCGGCAAATTGGAAATAGCTATAATCCTGTGCCTCATCAATGAAAACACTCTTCATTTTATATTGTTCTTCAATACCTTCTAATTTTGCTTTCATGTAAAATATCGGAGCTAAGTCCTCCAGTTCAAGCGCATTTTTTGCAAAAATCTTTCCACTATAATTGCTCAACACCATGGCTTCTTTTTCTGAAAGAGTAGTTGAGTACTTTTGCAAAAGTTCGGCAGATGTCATCAATTCCTTATATAAAGTAAAGATTTCTCTTTTGACAAAAGGACTCATATAATTCTTTATCGCAACTTTTGCTTCCTGTCCTACCGCCTTAAGTCGATTTTCTTTTCTTTCCATCAGAGAAACGACTTTTTCCCTTCTTTTCTCTGGGTCCAACCTGCTGCTATACAGAGCTTTGTCTAAAGCATCATCATATTTAGTATTTATCTTCGTTAGTATCATCGATTTTTTTAGTCTTAAATCATTGGCTAACAGTTTTTGAATTTTATCGAGTCGCTTATAGATGGGCAGATACTTGAATTCCTTCAGAAAAAGTTTCTTAAGTTTTTCCCCTCTCATTAACCGGGATTTTTCCAACATAAAATCCTCGGAAGGTGCCAAATTCACCTCAATGTCCCTCAAATAACGATCAATTAGTGCTTTAAATTCGAGCGATCCTTTATAGCTGGAAACCCATTCAATTGATTTTGATTTTTCATTACCTTTAATGAGCGTCATTAATTTTGAATTAGGAGCGATTAATTTAATTTTTTTTCCTAAACACTTTCTCATAAAATCAATATAGGTGGTTTGTTTGATCTTGTTTACCCCTAAATCAGGAAGGACAGCGGAAATATAATCGATAAACAATCGGTTGGGTGCAAGAATCATTAATTTTTCGGGAGGAAATCGGTATCCGGAAGAGTATAGGAAATAGGATATTCTATGAAGAGCAATCGTTGTTTTTCCGCTTCCTGCAGCCCCTTGAACAATAATCGGGTGTTTAAGTGATGCCCGAATCACTTCATTTTGCTCATTTTGGATGGTCGCAACAATTTCTGTTAAGCGATTGTCAGCCTTTCCTGATAAGGACTTCTGCAATAATTCATCATGTGTAGTCAAATCAATATCTCGAATCTCTTTTAACAACCCGTTCACAATTTCATATTGTCTCTTTAACGATAAATAACCGCTTTGCGTTTCACCATAGGCGTCATAGGTCACATCCCCAAGTCGACCATCATAGTAGACATTGGCTATCGGTGAGCGCCAATCGACAATAATCGGAATCTGATTCACCCGGTCAAATAGTGAGGCTTTTCCAATGTACAAAATCTCTTCTTCGGTGTCACCGGTACTTGTAAAATTAATTCGTGAAAAGTATGGTTTACCAATGACACTTGCGAGTCGTTCCAATTCACTCTCGGCCAATTCTAAGTATTGAGCATTGGTAAGTAAGGTCATGTAGCTTAAGCTACTATCTGATGTATCGAGGTCGGCGAAGGCTTCTTTCAAATTCTCAACAAACTGCTCTTTATTCCCTTTGGAAATTTCCAAAACGCTTTTTATGTATTCCTTTGTGAACTCTAAGCGCTCAACCTCAGCTTGATAATCCTTATGTTCATGAACGGATTTTTGTTTTTTTGAACTCATTCTATTAATCAGTCACCTCTTTATTAGGATTAATAACAACGAAAAATACACCTCTATGCAAGAGATGTATTATATCACAAAATTCCAACTTTTAAAAAATATAAACCATTTTACATTTCCGTATTTTCCGGAACAATAACCATTCGCTTTACTTTTTTTATCGGAAGTAATGTCCCTATTAATGCGATCATTGCGCAGCCAACCAATACATTGGAATACCCAGTCAGCGCCACAGTTGATAAAATGCCAAATACGACTAAATCCAATAAAGAGTCCACTATGGACAGTAATGAGATTGTTGTTGCTCTAACCTGAGACGGTATGAGGTCATTACTCAATTGGGTATAAATTGGGTATCTAATTGCACGGACTAATCGCAAAGTGAAGAATGCTCCTAAAATCATCAGTAGTGACTGTTCGAATAACGCTGAGAGCAAAAGCCCACCAACAGCTAAAATACCAGTTACGTTCATTAAGAGTTTTCTAGAGAAACGACTTGTCAGCCATCCAATCGAATTGGAAGCAACAAAGCCCATGACCGAGGCACATGCATACATAACACCTATCAGAAAGACCGGAAGCCCCGCATTCGTCATCAATGGCTGATCGAAATAACCATAAACCGCTCCGGCAGGGATAAATACGAGAGTCACATTCAAGAACATCATTAATAATTGTGGAGCTTGTTTAATCACTTTTACTCCATCCTTCACTTGTGTGAAAGGATTTTCTCGATAAGAGGTAAGCTTTTTAGGTTCTTTTACCTGGAAAACAAGTATTAATTCAATTAGATAAAACAATACACCCAGCACAATTAACAGGATGAACTGTTCATTTTGTAGATCCTTTGCAAAGTA
>JAQSXG010000319.1 GCA_029256785.1 Neobacillus sp. | reverse complement strand
TGGGTTATGAGAAACAGTTCCTGCTAAGAAGAAGCTGAAGTTCATTACTAAACCAAAGAACATTGCGGCTGTTGTTAAGCAACCAAGAAGTAATCCTAAACCGATCAATGTTTCGCCCCAAGGTACAAGGAAGTTGAACAATTCAATATTTGGTAATGCAATTCCTTCTAGGAAGTTTACGTACCAACCGTAAACCATTCCGCCATCTGGGCCTTTAACAGGGTTTGCAACCGCATTGGCTAAGTAGCCTGAAGCATCGAAGCCGCCTGTGATTTTTCCAAAACCAGCTGTGAACCAGTTGTAGCCAAGGTATAAACGAATAACAGTTAAAATAGCAGCAGAGATTTTAGTTGTATCCAAGGTATAAACGAATAACAGTTAAAATAGCAGCAGAGATTTTATTTTCTCTTAAAAAATTTATAAACATAAGTCATTCCGCCTTTCAATAATTGGTTGTTCTTTATACTCATACTATATAAGATTCATAGCGTTAGTAACATAGCTATAGTGTTAAGTTCACAGTTTGTTAGAAATGTTATGACTAAAATTTGAACAGCATAAAAAAAGGCATTAAAAATAGCCAGGCAAATTGCCTGGCTATCTTGGTAAGGTGACTTCAACGGTAGTACCTTGGTTTTCTTTGCTTTGGAAGGTGATGGTTCCGTTGTGTTGTTTGATAATTCGGAAGGATGTGGTTAAGCCTAGTCCGGTTCCTTTTTCTTTGTTGCTGTAGAAGGGTTCTCCTAATCTTTGAACTCGTTCTTCACTAATACCAATTCCGTTGTCAGAAACCTTTACTGACAAGTAATTCTCTTCAGTACTCACTCGGATCGCAATGAGGCCATCTGAAGTAATCGATTCGATACTATTTTTTATGATGTTAATAAATACTTGTTTTAGCTGATTCGGGTCACATTCTATCAGCGGAACATCCTGGTCCATTTCTGCTGAAATCCTTATATTCATCAGATTTGCTTCTGATGCAAGTAAGGTGACAACCTCATTTAATAGAATAGGAATGTTCACCATGCTTGGTTTCATTTCCTGCGTCTTAGCAAGAGATAGAAACTCGGTAATAATTTCTTCAATCCGGTTAAACTCACCGAGAATGACCTCAAAGTATTCATCTTTTATGACGCCTCTTTGGAAAAGTTGGATAAACCCTTTAATCGCCGTAATTGGATTTCTTATTTCATGGGCTACACCGGCAGCTAATTCACCAACAACCTGAAGCTTTTCTGCCTTCGCTAATTGTTCCTCGGCCCTTCTTTTCTCCGTAATATCTCTGCTAACGATAATCATATGCTCGACCTCGCCATCTTCTCCGATGACCGGAGTCCCCGAGCATTCAAGCAATTTCCAGTCTCCATTTTTATGCAGATAGCGCATTTCAGACTTAACCGGCAAGTTGGTCGCAATCATCTGCTCAGCTAGTGCAATAAAGGAAACATCATCGGGATGAACATCTAAAAAAGATGGTCTGCCTGTAAAGTAATCCTGCGGATACCCTAGCACAGCCTCATGTGACGGTGAGACATACAGGGAGTTGCCATTTCGATCAAGGACTGCAATTAAGTCTGTCATATTATCAGCAATTAATCGATAATTCTTCTGACTCTCTTCTAGATCCTTTTCCATTTGCTTTCGTTCAGTGATATCAATACAAGATCCAATTACCTCGATAACTTCACCGCCACGTTTAACAGGACTTAAGGCGATAAAAGAATAAATCCCATTTAACTCATTTTCATAGGTTACGTACTCTTCACCATTCCAAGCCCTTTTATAAAACTCTTCCTTTTCCTCTGCCATTTCTTTTGGAACAAAATCACATAACTCTTTACCAACTATTTGTACCGGAGTCAAACCCATTCGATAGACGAGTTCCCCATCACATAAGGAATGAATGAATCGTCCATCCAGCCATTTAAATTTAAAAATCATTCCTTGCTGCAAGCGGATGGTTTCATGCAACTCTTTTTCGGCTTGCCGAACCATTTCCTTCGCCCACATCCGTTCATTTGTTTCCTCCGGAAGTCCAAATTCCTTCACGATTGTCTGAATTTCACCTAACTTCCCTTCTAGCTTGGCAGCAGGAAGGGGTTTAGTGAAGAAGTAACCTTGTCCCTCATCACAAAGGTATTGCTGTAAAAAGATGAGCTGTTCCTGCGTCTCAATTCCTTCGCCGACCACGTTCAGGTTTAAGTTATGAGCCATCGAAATAATCGTTTTTACAATCGTTTCATCATTAGGGTTATGGTGAATTTGTTTTACAAACGACTGGTCAATTTTTAATGTATCAATAGGAAATTGCCTTAAGTAATTCAATGAACTAAAACCGATGCCAAAATCATCAATACTGATACTTACTCCGAGGCGCTTCAGCTTTCTTAATGTGGTAATTGTGCGATCGATATCCGCCGTCATGCTCTCAGTAATTTCTATTTCTAAGTACTTTGGATCCAGTTCGGTTTCCAGAAGTATCTTTTCGATCGTCGTTTCCAGATTGGATAGACTAAACTGACGGGACGATAAATTGACCGAGACAACCGTCTCAAAACCCTTTTGGTGCCATTCCTTGTTTTGCTGACAAGCAGCACGGAGCACCCACTCCCCAATCGGAATAATTAATCCCGTTTCTTCCGCAATTGGAATAAAAGTTGCCGGTGGTACCGATCCAAAAAGTGGATGAAACCAGCGAAGCAAGGCCTCAACACCGACGATTTTACCAGTTTTTAGATTTACCTTCGGCTGATAATATAGCTCAAGCTCATTTCGTACAATCGCCCGATGGAGCTCCATTTCAACTTTCAGTGGATTATGTAGCAGGATATGAGTATCTGAGGAATAAAACTGAAAGTTGTTTTTCCCCGATTTTTTTGCTTGATACATCGCAAAGTCAGCATGTTTAATTAACGTTTCAGCCGTCTTTCCATCCTCCGGAAAGACACTGATCCCAATACTTGGAGAAGTAAATATATCGTAGCTGTTTATGTTAAACGGCGAAGAAAGGGCGTCTAATATCCGTTTCGCAATCTTTTCTGCAATCGCACGATCGGCATTCGATAAAACAACGATAAATTCATCGCCACCCTGTCTGAAAACCATATCCGTTTCGTATAAAAAAAACTTCAATCGTTTCGCAACATCTTTTAACAGCAAATCACCCATTTTATGACCGAGACTATCATTAATATTTTTAAAACGGTCTAAATCAATAAACAACAGAGCCACACTTTCCCTTTTTTCCGAAGCCTTTGTTAATTCAGTTGAGAGATGCTTACTTAGCATGTTTCTATTAGGCAGACCGGTTAAATAATCATGGTAGGCCATATGTTCATTGGCTTTTCCCTTTATTACCTGTTCCGTCATATCCGTAGAAATACCAATAATCCCCTCGATTTTCCCGTCAACAATGATTGGTATCAATGTGTTATTTAAGAAAAGAAGCGAACCGTCCCTACAAAGAAAGGAAATTTGAAAGTTCTGCGATACTCCCTTAAGACATTCCTTAAAATGGTGGACTGCTGTCTCCTTTTCAAGCGGGTTGACTAGATCAAGAAAATGCATAGACTGCTTATTTCCTGTCCATCTGTACCCGGTTAATTTTTCAGACGCAGTATTACACTTTGTATAAAAACCTTTTGTATCCAATGAATAAACGGCGTTAGCACTTTGTTCAAAAAGGGCACGGTAGCGCTGTTCGCTTTCCATGTATTGTTCTTGCAGTTCCTTTTTCTCAGTAATATCATGGCCAACGACCATGACCGCCGGTTTTCCATTAAAAGTAACTTGGGTTCCTGTTGTTTCCAGTAAAACCTCTTTCCCATCTAACGTTAAAAGGTTGCACTCGATTACCCCGTCCCAGTCCTGGGGTGAAAGATCCTTTCCTGTCTGTTCTTCCATTTTCATACGAAATTCTGGACAAACAAGGTCTTCAAAATCTTTACCTATTAAACTAGTATCTCCCCTACCTAAGGTTTTGTTGGCTCGTTGATTCGCAAAAACAATTCTCCCCTCTTGATGAACAAAAATAATCGTAGGGGTCTTATCAATTAAATGAAGATACTCGTTTCCGTCATCTGCCATATGTAATTTATCTACACTTGAATCTACTAAGTTATTTATGTTCATCACCATCACCGTTTATCCGTTTATTTGTATATAGAAAAAGACTATTCATCGAAGAATAGCCTATCTTAAAGGCTCTTTTCAGCAACAGGTTAGTAAATTTTCCTAAACCAGTTGCCTTACCATTCTTGCCTTCGAATGTTCCGACTCTGCTATATATAGGTATATTATCTAGTATAAATCTAATTTTAAATATTTACAATTGTTTATAAAAATCGACAAATATCCAAACGGAAGGGGATAAAATTTTCTTTCTACCCCCAAAAAACAAAAAAGTTCGGCTCATCGCACTTGTGTGGACGGAGCCAAACCTTTTCGCTATATGGTGACTGGCACCCAGGGATATCTCTTAAATACTTACTTCACCCTTTACCCCATTTAAGGAGTAACTTGCAGTAATAGTTGAATTCAAAGAATGAGAAACGGAACAGTATTTATCTTTTGATAATTGGATGGCCCGTACCACCTTTTCCTCTGGGAGATCGCCTTCAAGGGCATAATGAATGTTTATATCTGTAAACCGCTTAGGATGATCATCTGCACGTTCACCTGAAATTTCCATTTTAAAAGACGTAGGTTCTAAGCGCATTTTCTGTAAGATCGAGATAATATCTATACCAGTGCACCCTGCCACCGCATGCAACAACAGTTCCGTCGGCCTCGGACCCGTATTCTCTCCACCAATCTCCTGTGCCGCATCCATCTTAATTTCATGACCCGAAGGAGCCACCCCTGCAAAAGCCATCTTACCCTTCCACTCAATCGCTAAATCCATAACCATCCAACTCCTTCTATAATCGTTCTAATCATATCTTTTACCTTTATAAAAAATAAATGTGAACAAGTTTTTTGATGAGAAGCCATCATAAGTAAAATATATGGTATTTTTCAAAAAATTTACAAATGTATTGAGTGACGTAGTTTTTTATTATATATTTATTTTACAAATATTTGGTATCGACTACATACTAGTTTAGGAGGATTACAATGGAGGGTTTTGTCGCCAGACAACCTATTTACACAGCAATGAAAGACATCTATGCATATGAACTTCTCTATCGTAACAATCTTGATAACAGGTTTCCTGAAATTGACGGTGATGCAGCTACAACGGATGTGATAATTAATAGTTTTATTAATATCGGCATCGATGACCTTTCCAATGGAAAACCTTGTTTTATTAATTTTACTGAAAATTTACTGCAACAGAAACTTCCCACCTACTTTAAGCCGAAAGAAGTTGTCGTGGAAATATTAGAGACCGTTGAACTAAGCCAGGAGTTACTTGAGATATGCCAAGACCTTAAAAGTAAGGGATATCAACTGGCTCTAGATGACTTTATCCTGAATGGCGATAACCCGTACACCTATCCAATGCTAGAGCTTGCTAGTATCGTTAAGGTTGATTTTAGAAATACTACCGCACATATGAGACAAAAAATAGAGGAACTACAGCATAAATACAACCTAAAGCTTCTAGCAGAAAAAATCGAGACGAAAGAGGAATTTGAAGCCGCAGTAAGCCTTGGTTATGTCTATTTTCAGGGGTACTATTTCTCCAAGCCTGTCATTCTTTCTACACAGGTATTACCTGAAAACCTGCAAAATTATCTTATACTCATGAATCACTTGTCCACAAGTGAACCGGATCTCAACTTTATTACTCAAATAATCGAACAAGATGTATCACTATCATTTAAGCTCATTAAGCTGATCAATTCACCCGCCTATCATCCTAAAAGTAAGATAAACTCTATTAAACAAGCAATTATTCGCCTGGGCTTTAATGAGTTAAGAAAATGGATATATATTCTATTAATCAGAGGGAATCTGATGGGTAAAAGTGAGTGGGACAAAGAAATGTTTACTAACAGTCTTATACGAGCAAAAATGTGCGAGCTTATTGCCC